>JAGLYE010000310.1 GCA_023132505.1 Bacteroidales bacterium
TTCTCAAGCAATCTTTCGGTATTCTGGAAACGCTGGCATATCACCTTTTCAAATTTTCTCTTTGCCTATGTGTTCAAACCAAGCCTGGTCATGTATAACAGGCTGTTCCCCCGTTTCCCCAGGATCATTATCACCATAAGCAGTTATATGACCACCTTTTTCATCTGTGGCCTGTGGCATGGCGATACCATTAACTTCGTTTATTGGGGGCTATGGCACGGGCTGGGCTTATCCATCGGCAAATTATGGCAACTTTATATCAGGATACCAAACAACATTAAACAGAATTCTATTTATCAATCGGTCAGCATACTCATTACATTTATCTATGTCACCATCGGGTGGGTGTTTTTCCATTACCCCCGGCAGGAATTAGCCCAAATATTTAACAACATTTTATTTTGAAGCTTTTAAGACATATTTATAAAACAAAAACACTCAGCGAATACGGGATATTCCTGTTCATCACCTTGCTGATTGTCCTGCTATCAGGGAATATCTTCATCCCTGAATACAGGGTTCAGAATATTGATCCTCAGCTGCTGAAACTAAAAGGAAAGCATTTAAAATTCGACGACGACCCACAGGTGGCGGAGTTCATCCGTTCTGTGAAACATAATGGAGGCTATATTTGCATGGGTACCTCAGAGTCGACACCCCTCAGGGATGGCAATTATTACGAATTCCTTGACCAGGATACCTCATACGCCACCCGTTTCAGCATTCTGGGAGGGGCAGGATGGTCATGCGGGATCCATATGGCCATGCTTCTGAACCATCAGGAGGAAGTAGATTCGCTAAAGCTGATATATTTTATCAATCCTGTTTACTGGCGAAGCGAGCTGAACGGATTCAAGAAAGGGTATTGGACAAGGTATCTGAATTATGGTGCATATAAGCACACTGTCAGGGGAAATAAAACGCATGATTTCATGGATATCTCGAATGAATACAATCAGGTGCTGAACCCGGGCGAGAAATTCCTTTTCAGCCTGGAATACTGGTTGAGGGAGATCCGGAAGCCCTTCTTCAGGGATCTCCGATACTGGCTATTCCCCGAAGATTATTACAAAGATCTTTCCTTCCTTTCTCAAGAAAAAAAAGGTTTACAGGAATTCGCCTGGTTCGGTGAAATTGATACATCATATGTCGACACTTCATGGAATATCACTTATGAATTTAAGACCAGGACCTGGCTAAACCCAATCATTGACAATGATTATCGCAACAGAGAATTAATTGCTTTTATCAGATTATGTAACGAGCTTAATGTTAATGTCTGCTATATCCTTGGCCCTGTCAATGAAATCTATATCCGTAAATACCACCCGCCTTATTATGAGGGCTATATGCATGCTATTGCCGGTATCAGGGATATACTTGATAAGGAAGGTGCTGATTATATCGACGCCACAGAGTTGGGAAACATCCCCGGTAGTTTTATCGACAATCAGCATCACTCAAGCTATGGTGCATATCTGATCTATCAGAAAACAAAAAAACATATATATGAAAAAAATAATCATTAAGATTTTAGCCCGCCTTATCTTGCTGCTTATACTTATATATCTCCTGATGTATGAGAGTAACGCAGATATTTCATATTTATATGCCAATTTTTAGTACCAGATGGATTATTCCCGATATTCTTTATTTTATGAGCAATCCATGCTTATCAGTGCTTTAAAATATTCAGGAAGGTAAATATAATCAGTGCTTTTTTTATCTTCGTCAAACATTATTAGAGATTAATTAAAATACTTTATAGCTATGCGCTTAATTTCCACCAGAGTTTTTATTTTACTCATGCTTGGCTCGTTGCTTTTAGCTTCATGCGGAAGTAAAGAACAGGCCGTTGCCCCACCCCAGGAGATAACAGTTGTTGAAGCCCTACAGAAAGATGTTCCCATTTACATGGAATATATCGGAGAAGTATATGGAGAGAAAGACATCCCCATCCGTGCCAGGGTAGAGGGATTTCTGGAAGGCATCCACTTTGAAGAAGGGTCTGATGTAAAAGAGGGACAATTATTATATACCATCGACCCCCGTCCTCTTGAAGCCAAAGTAAATGCACAACAAAGCGAAGTGACGTCAGCTGAAACCATGATGGTGAAGGCAAAAAGTGATCTGGACAGGTATGCGCCTCTTGC
>JAGLYE010000311.1 GCA_023132505.1 Bacteroidales bacterium
TGGAACACTGAAACACTGAAACCACCATCCAGTATCTGATTTCCTATACGTAGCCCTGCGCCATCATAGCATCGGCAACTTTTACAAATCCTCCGATGTTGGCTCCGGTAACATAGTCAATATAGTCACCTTCTTTCGGGCCATATTTCAGACATGTGGCATGGATATCTTTCATGATCTGCTGCAGTTTTGCATCAACTTCTTCGCGAGTCCATGAGAAACGCAGTGAGTTCTGGCTCATTTCGAGGCCTGATACGGCAACACCACCGGCGTTTGCAGCTTTACCCGGGCCATACATGATCCTGGCATTCTGGTAAACTTCAATAGCTGCAGGTGATGAAGGCATGTTGGCTCCTTCAGAAACGAGGAGACAACCATTCGCGATAAGGGTTTTTGCATCTTCCTCATCAACTTCGTTCTGTGTAGCACTCGGAAGGGCAACATCACATTTGATGCCCCAGGGGCGCTTACCTTCGTAATATTCACAACCATACTTATCAGCGTATTCTTTGATACGGCCCCTCTTAACGTTCTTCAGGTCCATGACGAAAGCGAGTTTTTCTACATCAATGCCATTAGGGTCATAAATGAAACCGGCTGAATCAGAAAGTGTAACAACTTTACCACCCAATTCAGTAGCCTTTTCGGTAGCGTATTGTGCAACGTTACCTGATCCTGATACTGTACAGATCTTGCCTTTCATGTTGTCGCCACGGGTCTTGAGCATCTCTTGTGCGAAATAAACCTGTCCGTACCCGGTAGCTTGTGGGCGGATAAGACTGCCACCCCATTCGCGGCCTTTACCTGTGAGAACTCCTGTAAATTCATTTCTGATCCTTTTGTACTGGCCAAAGAGGAACCCAATTTCCCTTCCACCAACGCCGATGTCACCGGCGGGAATGTCAGTGTCCGGCCCGATGTGACGTGATAGTTCTGTCATAAAACTCTGGCAGAATGCCATTACTTCATTGTCTGATTTTCCTTTAGGGTCGAAATCAGAACCACCTTTGCCACCACCCATAGGAAGTGTTGTAAGACTGTTTTTGAATACCTGTTCGTAAGCAAGAAATTTCAAAACACCAAGGTTAACAGTGGGATGGAAGCGGAGGCCACCTTTGTATGGGCCAATCGCGCTGTTCATCTCGATCCTGTATCCTTTGTTGATCTGGATCTCGCCTTTGTCATCTTTCCAGGGAATTCTGAATAAAATAACCCTTTCAGGTTCAGCAATTCGTTCAAGGATCTTAGCAGCTTTGTACTTGGGATTTTCCTCCACAAAAGGAATAATAGTAGTAACAACTTCCTCCACTGCCTGGTGAAATTCTTCTTCACCTGGATTCCTGGCTATTATCTTTGCCATGAATTCCTTAACTAAAGAATCATACGCGTTGTTTGTCATAGCTTAAATATGTGTTTTGTTGTTGAAAAATTGATTTTGTGAAAATGTTCACAATAATAGGCAAAAAATAATTAGAATTGTAAGAATCACATATTATATTGATTATAAATTGCCTTGCTTCTTTTTTTGGGCATTGGCCACAAGATTTACTAACTTTACACAATATAATCATAGTTCCTATTCAGACATAATGACAGACCATAAGAATCCGGATAAAAATTTGAATAAATTGCAGGCCGAGGCCCATGAAAGGTTAAAGGAACTTGCTGCGATCAATCAAACTACCCAGATTCTGAATGAGGGAAAGAGCATAGAGGAAACCCTGAGCAGAATCGTGGATATTCTTCCACCGGCGTGGCAATATCCTGAATATACAGCCTCACGCATTACCTTTGGTGATCTTGAATTCACCAGCCGGAATTTCATGCCCACAAGCTGGGTGCAGAAACAGGTCTTCGAAACTATCGATGGTATTAAAGGAAGCATCGAGATATTTTACCTGCGCGAATTTCCGGACTTCTTTGAAGGCCCCTTCATGACCGAGGAAAGACATCTTATCAATAACCTGGCAGGCCTGGTTGCCGGTTTCCTGAACAGTGTGAAAGGGGAATCATTGCTGAAGAAAGAAAAAACACAGATCCTGGATGGTGATGCTGAAACAGCTACACAGATTCCCATGGTTCACAGCAGGCAACTGCTACAGAAATTCTTGAACAAGAGCAATTACGACCGCGATATATACCACG
>JAGLYE010000312.1 GCA_023132505.1 Bacteroidales bacterium
GAACCTGGCTTCATTTCCCGGTTTCTGGTCAACAAACCTAACGGATGCCAGGCAACAGATCCAGCCTGAACAGGAGATCATCAATGGCCGTGAATACCTGACCGGCGTGCTATACCAGGCGGCCTTATTCCCACAAAAATCGGGAAAGATCACCATCACCCCAAAGAAACTAAAATGCACTGCCCAGGTTAGGACCCAGGGAAACCGCAAAGTGCGCGACCCTTTCTTCGACAGCTTCTTCGATGATCCTTTCTTCAATAGCCAGTACCAGAATATGCGGATTGAGATGGAATCAAATCCCATTGTGATAAAAGTTAAACCCTTACCTATCGACAAGAAACCTGCTGGCTTCAGCGGTGCTGTGGGCAGGTTTAATATTCAGGCTTCGATCGACAATTCTGAGCTGGTAACAAATGATGCCGTAACGCTAAAGCTGGTGATCACGGGCAGTGGGAATCTTGAACTGATCAACACACCCGATATTAACTGGCCCCCCGATTTTGAGGCCTATGAGCCCAAGATCACAAAAAATATCAAGGCTACCAAGTCAGGTGTTTCCGGAAGCCGTACTTTCGAATTCCTGGCCATTCCCAGAAGTGCAGGAGATTTTACGGTAGGCCCGATAGAACTGAGTTATTTTGATACGGGCACAGGACAATATAAAAGCCATTCAACAGAAGCATTCAATATCCATGTAGAGAAAGGTGACCAGCCTGCATCCTCTATAACCTATAGTGGCGTTGCACAGGAAGATATTATGTACCTGGGACAAGATATACATTATATTAAAACCGGACATTCCCCGCTGACAGTCAGGGGTTATTATCTTTTTGCATCACCGCTGTATTATATTCTGCTGGCTGTACCTGCCGTTATCCTTGCTTTGTTATCCTTATTGATCATCAGTAATCGTAAGAAGCGGAGCGATGTAGCCCTTGTAAGGAACAGGAAAGCCACCAGGATAGCAAGGAAGAACCTCAAAAAAGCCAATGAATTCCTGAAAGCGCAACAATGTGAAGAATTCTACACTGAGGTGTCGAGGGCATTGTGGGGATACCTTAGTGATAAGTTCGACATCCCATTATCAGACCTCTCCATGGATACCGTGCGGGAAAGGCTGTCGGCAAAAGAAGTGAGTGAAGAAAGCATCAATACTTTTATTGAAGTGTTGAACAAATGCGAGTTCGCAAGGTTTGCACCCGGCAAAAGCAAGGATCTTATGAATGAGATATATAAGGAAGCCATTATGTTCATCAGCCGGATTGAAAGTGAACTTAAATCCTGAAACTAAATGAAAAAGATATTCAGCATAGTCGGCACAGTATTGATATCCATTTCACTGATGGGGCAGCAGGAGCTTATCACCCAGGGTGATTCATCCTATAATAATGAGATGTACACTGAGGCCATCAGCAATTACGAAGCTGTGCTTGAGCAGGGTTTTGAGTCCGCCCAACTGTATTATAACCTGGGGAATGCTTATTTCAATATTAACAATCTGCCCGCTGCCATTCTCAACTATGAACGGGCTAAGGTACTTGCACCAGGGGATGCCGATATCGACTTCAACCTGAACATTGCAAACAGCATGATCCCTGACAAGATAGAGGCCGTTCCGGAGATCTTTTATATCCAATGGTGGAAATCATTGCGCAGCAGTTTCAATCTGCATATCTGGACCATCGCAAGCATCAGTATATTTGCATTGTTTGTGCTCAGTGCCGGTATTTTCTTCCTGTCACAGATCATCTTCATGCGCAAGTTCGCATTCTGGGCCGGGATCCTTTTAATTCTGTTGAGTATTGCCTGTTTTTCGATGACATACACTAAATATGATATTGAGAGCAAACATCTGCAAGCCATTGTCTTCGATCCAACCATCACGGTAAAATCCGCCCCCAATAAAATGGGCAAAGATCTTTTTGTGATTCACGAAGGCACCAAGGTTTTCATCCTTGAAGAGATCAATGAATGGTGCAATATCAGGATTGCTAATGGTAGTGATGGATGGCTTCCGGCGACCAGCATCAAGCGGATCTGAAAACAGATACTGGATACTGGATACTGGATGCTGGATACTGGATGCTGGATGCTGGATACTGGATAACTCCAAGTACTTCAAGTATTTCAAGTAC
>JAGLYE010000313.1 GCA_023132505.1 Bacteroidales bacterium
AAACCGATACAGGCTCCGACGAAGGCACTGATGAAAATGGTGAGTTCACCTGTGTTAGGGATATACATGATATTGAGGTAATCGGCAAAAACAATGTTGCCGGAAACCCAGGCCAGTACCGCCAGGGTAACCCCGATGATGGCTGAAGTCCCTGTGGCAAGGCCATCCATGCCATCGGTGAGGTTGGCTCCGTTTGATACAGCAGTGATGATAAGAATTACGATGGGGATAAAGATGATCCACGTCCAGCTTTTGGCACCATCACCGATCCAGCTGATGATAGTCTGATAATCAAGTTCATTGTTCTTAAAGAAGGGGATGGTAGTCTTCTGTGACTTAACTGCGTCTTCTGAGAACAGCAGTACCGGCTTACCATTGCTTTGCATTTCTTCTATGACAACCGGATCGGTGATCTTTTCCCTGATCACTATATCTTCGTTGAAATACATGCTCAGCCCCACCACGAGACCGAGTATGATCTGCCCCAAAACCTTATATTTCCCCGGAAGACCTTTCTTGTTCTTTTTGAATACTTTGATATAATCATCGGCAAAGCCAATCATTCCCAGCCAGACTGTCGTGAAGAGCATTAAAATGATATAGATATTATCGAGTTTTGCAAATAGCAGTGTGGGGATGACCACTGCATTCAGGATGATGAGACCACCCATGGTTGGAGTACCTTCTTTTTCCATTTGCCCTTCGAGACCGAGATCACGGATAGTTTCACCTACCTGTCTCCGGTTCAGGAAGCGGATCCAGCGTTTTCCAAACAACAGGGTGATGATCAGGGAAGTGATCACAGCCATGGCTGCCCGGAATGAAATGTACTGGAACAGCCCCGCACCGGGGAAGTCACAGCAGTCCTGAAGGTATTCGAACAAATAATAAAACATGGCCTTTATGCGGTTTTTATCAATATTTCTTCTACTAGTTCCTTATCATCGAAGGGGTGCCTGACCCCCATGATCTCCTGGTATTTTTCATGCCCTTTCCCTGCAATGAGCAGGATATCGCCGGGATGTGCCAATGCACATGCAGTGCTTATCGCTTCCTTCCTTTTGGTGATCACAAGCAGCTTTTTGAGATCGACGGCTTCCACTCCTTCCTGCATTTGCCTGATGATCGTTTCCGGATTTTCTGATCTGGGGTTGTCGGAGGTGAGGATCAACTTTGTACTCAATGAACCGGCGATCCTACCCATGAGCGGCCGTTTTGCTTTATCTCTGTCACCCCCGGCGCCAACAACAGTGATCAACTGCTCATTTCCGGTACGGATAGCATTAATGGTCCCGAGGACATTTTGTAAAGCATCAGGAGTATGAGCGTAATCGATTATTGCTGTGATGCCATTGGCCGACCTTACATACTCAAAGCGCCCTTCGGCAGTGTTAAGTTTGCTCATTAGCATCAGTACGTGTTCCTGTTCTTGCTTCAGCATCATCGCCGTGCCATAAACAGCCATAAGGTTGTAGGCGTTGAATTCGCCGATCAACTTGCTCCAAACTTCATGTCCGTCGATATTGAGTAAAAGCCCATCAAACAGATTTTCCATGACACGGCCCCTGAAATCACAAACCGATTTCAATCCATAGGTTTTTTTGACTGCTTTTGTATTTTGCAATATCACTTTCCCGTTTTTATCATCTGCATTTGTCAGGGCAAAGGCATGGGAGGGAAGCATGTCGAAAAACTTCTTTTTAGCATTCAGATAGTTCTTAAACCCTCCGTGATAGTCGAGATGGTCATGTGTTATGTTGGTAAAGATCCCGCCGGCAAAATTCAATCCGGAAATACGCTGCTGATGAATGGCGTGGGAACTTACTTCCATGAAGCAATAGGTGCATCCTGAATCCACCATTTCTTTTAAGAGGAAATTAATACTGATCGCATCCGGTGTAGTATGTGTGGCGGGAGTTTCCCGCTCATTGATCATATTCTTTATCGTGGAGATAAGACCTGTGCAATAACCCAGATCAGTGAATAGCTGGTAAAGGAGGGTGGCAATGCTTGTCTTGCCATTTGTGCCGGTCACGCCGCAAAGGATCAGGTTATCGGCAGGGCTGTCGTAAAAATTGGAAGCAAGGATGCCAAGGGCATGGTCACTGTTT
>JAGLYE010000314.1 GCA_023132505.1 Bacteroidales bacterium
TAAATGGCAAAATTTATAATGAATATCCTGAATTGATAGAGGAGTATTTTGAATAATCCAACCCCAATACTTTAAATTCCAAATTCCAAGATAATTTAAAACTCAAAATTTAAAATCAAAAATTTAATATTAACCCAACACTCAACACCTACTTCGTCCGCCGTAGCGAAGCGAAGGAGGAACACCCAAAACTTAAAACATGCCCAGCTCAAGCTTTGCCTCATCCGTCAACATATCCATGGTCCAGGGCGGTTCAAAGGTAAGTTCGATCTCAACTGCGCTTACTTCCTCCACTTCTTCGGCTTTATTCTTCACCTCCCGGGGAAGACTCTCTGCAACAGGACAATTCGGGCTTGTGAGGGTCATCAGTATGTGTACCGGGCTGTTTTCTTTAATATTTATCTCATAGATAAGGCCGATGTCATAAATGTTCACCGGCATTTCAGGATCAAAAACCTCTTTGAGCTTTTCGATGATCTTCTTTTCAATCTTTTTTGATTTCATCCTTATATCATCTATGATTTCTGAGCTTTGGTTTTAAATGCCAGCGCATAGAGTTTCATCTGTTTGACCATTGACATCAACCCATTGGAGCGGGTAGGTGAGAGGTGCTCCTTCAGGCCGATTTTATCGATAAAAGAAATATCGGCATCGATAATTTCATCGGCCGGCTGCTTACTGAAAACGCGGATCAGGAGGTTTACAATGCCTTTGGTGATCACCGCATCGCTGTCGGCAGTGAATATGATCTTCCCGTTAACCATGGCAGCATGAAGCCATACCCTCGATTGGCAGTTGGAAATAAGAAAATTTTTTGTTTTATATTTTTCATTGATCAGGGGGCAGCTTTTACCCATCTCTATCAAGTGGTTATAGCGATCCAGCCAGTCGTCAAAATAACTAAATTCTGTTATGATCTGCTCTTGTATTTCTTTGATGGTCATATGTTAAGATTTGATCCTAGCGAAACATTTTTATTACCTGGTAGATTGCTTCTTCCAGCTGGTCAATTTCTTCTTTAGTGTTATACATGCCCAATGATGCCCTGATGGTACCGTGGATGCCAAATCTGTTCATAACGGGTTGGGCGCAGTGATGGCCTGTCCTCACAGCAATACCGAATTTATCGATGATGGTTCCGGCGTCATAAGCGTGGATGTTATCGATTGTGAAGGATAAAACACCGGTTTTTTCTTTGGCAGTGCCATAAATGGTCACGCCTTCAATTTTTTTAAGCTTACGTGTTGCATATACAAGCAATTTGTCTTCGTAAGCTGCAATGTCTTCTATACCGGTTTCTTCCAGGTATTTTAAAGCTGTCCCCAGACCCAATACTGCTTCAACATTGGGAGTTCCGGCTTCGAATTTAAACGGGATTTCGTTAAAGGAAGTCTCAAAAAAACTGACCCTGTCAACCATTTCCCCACCGCTCTGATAAGGGGGCATCGCCTCCAGGTGCTTTTCTTTGGCGTATAAAACCCCGGCACCCATTGGTCCGTATGCTTTGTGCCCTGAGAAACAATAAAAATCACAGTCAAGATCCGACACATCCACCTTCATGTGCGATATTGCTTGTGCCCCGTCTATCAGCACAGGGATATCCTTGTCATGTGCATGACTTATCATTTCCTTTACAGGATTGATGGTTCCCAAAGCATTGGAGACATGGGCAAGGGCCACTATCCGTGTTTTGTTGTTGATAAGATCTTTGTAGGCAGACATTTCTATCTCACCCCTGTCGTTGAAAGGTACTACCTGCAGTTTTGCCTCTTTTTCATAGCACATCATTTGCCATGGTACCAGGTTACTATGATGTTCCATGGCCGTAATAAGCACTTCATCTCCTTTTTGCAGCACCTTCCGGCCAAAGGAGGCAGCTACCAGATTAATTGACTCTGTTGTGCCCTTGGTAAAAACGATCTCTTCACTTTTAGGTGCATGGAGAAATTGTGCAACCTGCTTCCGGGTATCTTCAAATTCTGTAGTTGCTATCTGGCTCAGGTAATGGACACCGCGATGAATATTGCAGTTACCGTT
>JAGLYE010000315.1 GCA_023132505.1 Bacteroidales bacterium
AAGTTTTAGGTTTTGAATTTATTTGAAGTTTGGAGTTTGAAGTTTGGAATTTAAAACAAGAGCATCTCTTTAACCGTCGCTATAATTCCAGCTATGTCGTAACCACAATCATGATGTAGCTCTTCCTGTTTCCCGTGGGAGATAAAGCGATCGGGGATGCCAAGGCGGCGAATGTTTTTCTGGTACCCATGATCAGATTGAAATTCGAGCAAGGCACTGCCGAGGCCACCGATAATGGTGCCATCCTCTACCGTGATGATGTGATCAAAAGTCTGAAGCACTTCGTGTAAAAGGGTTTCATCGATGGGTTTCAGGAACCGCATATCGTAATGGGCTGCTGTAATGCCTTCCTTGCCTAGCTGCTTGCTTGCTTCAAGGGCATAATTGCCTACATGTCCAATGGTGACAAGGGCAATGTCTTTTCCATCCCTTAGCTTCCTTCCCCTGCCAATTTTCAGTTCTTTCATGGGGGTTTCCCAAACAGACATCACCCCGGGACCTTTAGGATATCGGATGGCAAAGGGCCCTTTGCCGGGCAGTTGTGCAGTGTACATCATATTTCTGAGTTCTTCCTCATTCAGGGGAGAGGCGATCGTCAATTTAGGAATAGCCCGCAGGAATGCCAGGTCGTAGGCACCATGATGGGTAGCTCCGTCTTCTCCTACAAGCCCTCCACGGTCGAGGCATAGCACAACAGGAAGTTTCTGTATGGCCACATCATGGATGATCTGGTCGTAGGCACGCTGGGCAAAGGTGGAATAGATGTTACAAAACGGCTGCATACCCTGTGCTGCCAGTCCGGCTGAAAAGGTCACAGCATGTTGCTCTGCGATACCTACATCAAAGACCCTTTCCGGCATCACCTCCATCATGAGATTGAGGGAACATCCGGTAGGCATTGCAGGAGTGATCCCGATGATCTTTTCGTTTTGGCGGGCCAGTTCAATGATAGTTTTGCCAAATACAGTCTGGTATTTAACAGGCTTTTGTTCCTTGTCTTCCTTGTTGATCAGCTTTCCGGTTTGCCTGTCGAAAGTGCCTGGAGAGTGGTATGTGGTCTGGTGTTTTTCAGCTTCTTCAAAGCCTTTTCCCTTGGTGGTGACCACATGCAGGAGTTTGGGCCCTTGTATGCGTTGCAGGTCACGCAGGATCTTCGACAGGTGTATCACATCATTGCCGTCGACCGGACCGAAATACCGGAAGTTCAGTGCCTCAAAAAAGTTACTTCTTCTCAGGATCGTCGACTTTACCGCATTCCCGATCTGTTTTACGATGGCCCTGGTATTCTTTCCATAGCGTGTCCCGCCACCCAGCAATAGCCACACCTTGTCCTTAAATTTATTATAGGCTTTGGAAGAGATCATAGCCGCCAGGGTTTCTTTGATGGCTCCCACATTTTTGTCGATGGCGATGCCGTTATCGTTGAGGATCACCAAAAGGTTGGCATTGGATACACCGGCATTGTTCATGGCCTCCACTGCCATACCGCCGGTCATAGCTCCGTCGCCGATCACGGCAATATGCAGCCTCCCGTTGTCTTCTGTAAGGGCTGATGCAGTTGCCATTCCCAGTGCGGCCGAAATGGACGTTGAGGCATGCCCTGTTCCAAAGGCATCGTATTCACTTTCATCCATCTTCGGGAAACCACTGATACCACCATTTTTTCGATTGGAATGGAAAAGATCCCTGCGGCCGGTGAGGATCTTATGGGCATATGCCTGATGACCCACATCCCAGATTACCTTGTCGTAAGGCGTATTGAAGGTGTAATGTATGGCTACCGACAGCTCAACGGTTCCCAGGCTTGCACCCAGGTGTCCCGGATTATGGGAGGTTTCATCCAGGATAAATTCCCTGATCTCCCGGCATAGATCCGGAAGCTGATTTTCTTTAAGCTTCTTCAGATCAGAAGGGTCGTTGATAGTAGATAATATTTTACCGGCCTGTGCACTCATCTTTACACTTCATTATAGCAATATGCAAAGTTAATTAAAAATGGTACTGGATACTGGATACTGGATCCTTGATACTGGAT
>JAGLYE010000316.1 GCA_023132505.1 Bacteroidales bacterium
GGCAGGTACATTTTTAAAAATCTTAAAAACGGAACTTACAATATCAAGGTATCTTTTATCGGTTATCGTACTATTAAGAAAGAGATCATCCTTGAGAAAGACCTGAAAGCAGACTTTCATCTCGAGCCAACTGCAATCATGCAGGATGAGGTGGTGATCAGGGGGATCAGGACCTTCGAACAGGAACCACCCTCTTTCACCAATATTAGTGATAAGCAAATCTCCGCAGAGAACCTGGGCCAGGACCTCCCATACATCATGGCCCTCTCCCCTTCCACGGTGGTATCTTCAGATGCCGGTAATGGAGTTGGATATACCAGCATGAGGATCCGTGGCACCGATGTGACAGGCATCAACATCACGCTGAACGGCATCCCTATGAACGACCCTGAAAGCCATGGGGTATGGTGGGTGAACATGCCCGACCTGGCCTCATCCATCAACAACCTCCAGATACAAAGGGGTGTGGGCACCTCAACCAATGGTGCAGCCGCATTCGGGGCCAGCATCAACATACAAACGAACCAATATAGTGCTGAACCTCATGCTGAGTTCAACACCTCATTGGGCTCTTACAAGACCTTTAAAAATACCCTGGGATTCGGAAGCGGACTTACTAAAGGAAGATGGTCGGTTGACGGAAGGGTTTCCGTGATCTCCTCCGATGGTTACATTGACAGGGCTGCTTCTAACCTGAAATCATTCTTCCTGAGCGGGGCATACAACGGGGAAAAGAGCATTTACCGCTTCAACATCTTCTCCGGAAAGGAAAAAACATACCAGGCATGGGCAGGAGTCCCAAAAGATTCGCTAAAGACGAACCGGACATATAATCCTTATACTTACGCAAACGAAACCGATAACTACAAACAGGATCACTACCAGTTTTTCTATGCCAGGGAATTCAACAAGTACTGGCGCATGAACGCTGCACTCTTTTATGTGCGCGGACGTGGATACTATGAACAATACAAGGAAGACCGCAGCTTTTCTTCTTACGGGCTGCCGGATATACCTCTTGGCTCCCAGATCATCACCCATACCGACCTGATACAACAAAAATGGCTCGACAACCATTATTACGGGCTTAGCTGGTCTGCTAACTTCAAAAAGAATAAGCTTGACATGATCATTGGTTGCGGATGGAACCAATATGACGGCGATCATTATGGTAAGATCATCTGGGCAGAATATGACATGAACATGGACAAGGACCATGAATGGTACAGGAACAACGGCCTGAAGACCGACCTGAATTTCTACGCCAAAGCAAATTATCAGTTACTAACAAAGCTCAATATTTATGGTGACCTGCAGTACAGGATCATCAATTACAGGATCGATGGCATTCACGACGACCTCAGGGATATCAGCCAGGAGCATGACTTTAATTTCTTCAATCCAAAATTCGGGTTTGTATATGACATCAGTGGCAGGCACCGTACTTTTTTCTCCTTCGGTATTGCCAACCGTGAACCCAACCGAAGCATTTACCGGGATGCTTCCCCGGGGGAGGAACCTGCTTTTGAAACCCTGTACGACTACGAGCTCGGCTATAAATACACCTCCTCATGGCTTGCTTTCTCCGGTAACCTCTTTTTTATGGATTACAATAACCAGCTGGTGCTCACAGGAAAGATCAATAATGTAGGCGCCCCCATCATGACCAATGTTAAAGATTCATACCGGGCCGGTATTGAGCTGCAAGCCGGGATCCGCATCCTGAAACGCCTGAAATGGGACTTCAATGCAAGCTTCAGTAAGAACAAGATCAAGGACTTTACCGCATATATCGATAACTGGAACTACTGGGATGACCCGGAGAATGAGCCTTACCAGTATGAAGAATACCTGGGTGAGACCAACATATCATTCTCGCCCGATATCACCGCAAGCAGCCTCATTGATTACGAAGCAATCGATGACCTGCATATAACACTGGTTTCGAATTATGTAGGAAAGCAATATATCGACAACACTTCCAGCGAAGACAGAAAACTCAAGCCCTATTTCCTGAACGACATCCGGGT
>JAGLYE010000317.1 GCA_023132505.1 Bacteroidales bacterium
TTGTAAAATACTACTGCCTGATCAGCTTAGTGGTTATTACTGAGTTAGCACTTTCCATTCTTAGAAAATAAATTCCTGCCGGGATATTATCCAACGCAGAAACACGGATATTGTTCATCCCCCGGGAGACGAGGTATTCATTTTCAAAAACCGTCCTACCCGTCATATCAACAACCGCCAGTCGTGCATTGGCATTCATTTCTGATCTGACATTTAACACAAAATAGGAAGTAAATGGGTTCGGGTATAAGTTAATCTGGGTAAGCACTGCCTCCTCATCATTTTCAATGACTGTAAGTATATTAAGTGCCGCCATGAAATCAGGGATGCCATAACCGATCTTATTATCAGGGGCAGCTGCAATAGAACCGCTTTCCTGTACAGCGTTAATGAGAGCCATATTGTTCGTGTCGGGATTGGCCTGCCACAGGCATGCCATCATCCCGGCAATGATGGGTGATGAGAAAGAAGTTCCGTTCCCGTACAAAAAGCTTCCATTGGGACTGGCAAAATATGCACCTTCCCCCTGGGCAACCACATTTGGCTTAGTCCTTCCGTCATAAGTTGGCCCATTGCTGCTGAAACCGGCAGGAACACCCTGTGAGTTGACGGCACCAATAGTAAATACGCTATCGCCATCAGCAGGTGCTGTGATAGAATACCATGAAGAGGTACCTGAGTTGCCTGCACTGTTCACAACAACCATCCCCCTGCTTGCGGCAACATCGGCTCCAATGGTGATCGGAGTAGTGTTGCCATCCATATCTTCATAGGTATGGTTATGCGCAGGATCATCAGGAAAATCACTGTAACCCAGCGAAGTGTTCAACACATCGGCGCCCAGGCTGTCGGCGTACTCTGCACCGGAAACCCAGTTGTATTCCTCAATAATATATTCTGAACCTCCATCTTCAGTCCGTAGAAGGTAATACGATGCCTCCGGAGCTGTTCCTACTATCTCACCGGGATAATTCCCTCCCATGGTAGAGAGAACCATGGTGCCATGGAAATGTTTATTGAATGTAACATCACCTCCATCAACAAAATCACGTGTACCCAGTATCTGTCCATTGTTCCATAGTGTGTCGAACACAGGCAATTCATCAGCATTGTCGAATCCGGCATCAAGCACCCCTATGATTATTCCTTTTCCACGGTATCCCAATTCATGCATCTGGTCACCCTTGATCATGCTGATCTGGCTATAAGACGGGCCATAGTCATATACTGAGACACTCTTAATCTGTGCATTGACTGCAGGAGCAACACCATAAGATTCATTCATAAAAAAAGTCTTTTCAATTTCAGTATTACCGGGGCTCACAGGAGACTTGTCAACGCTCTGCACATATGGAAGGGCTTCTATAGCTACGACCACAGATGGGTTAGTAGTATATATAGTTACACCGTTCAGCCATTTTGTGGGGTTGAGTATGCTTGCCCCTGCATTTTTAACTCCCTGGAGATATTGCGGGTTGACGGGAATATCCTTCATATCAATGGGAATATTGTATGCCGTTCTTCTGTCAATGGAACGCTGTGAGAGATATTCTTCAGGGTTTCCGATCGAATAGGGAGAATTATCCTTGTCGGTAAACTGGACATAATACTTATCAGGTGCTATCTGGGCGCTTGCAAGCATGCCAGAAGCGACGAAAGTCAATAGAAGTATGCTAATTCTTTTCATTTAATTATATTTGGATCAAGATGAATATTGTTTCCCGGTCATAAATGCCGGGACTGCAAAATTAGTAAAATACAGCCAAAATTGGATTTTATTATAAAATACTCATTATTAAATACATATAATTAACATTTGTACTGTCTTTTTTGTTCAGTGCAGACTGTAGAGTATTTGTGAGGTAGATAAATTGATTTATGAGTGTTGATGGTTGTACTTTTACACCAGCTTTTTGATTAAGTTATAAGATTTGGTTAAGGACTGTGCTTTCCCGTCTGCTTTTTGCACAGTCCTTTTTTTTATTGGTTGAATTGGTCCGCCACGGCGGAT
>JAGLYE010000318.1 GCA_023132505.1 Bacteroidales bacterium
ATGAGGGACGGGGGACGAGGGACGGGGGGCGGGGTTTAGGGTATGCGGGCAAGGACAGGGAATTATCATTGCGAATCAACTAATAAACAAGTAAACCCAAATAATAATTAACTTAGCATAAAATAACGATTTGGCATGATCCATCATTTTGGCAGTTATTTTTTATTGATGATGCAGGTTTTCCGCAGACCTGACAAGTCAAGGGTATTCTGGAGGCAGTTGCTGGTAGAATTCCAGAGCCTGGGCGTTGATTCTCTTGGTATTGTTGCCATCATTTCAGTATTTATGGGAGCCGTTGTTGCCTTGCAAACAGCCTTTAATATTGACTCTCCCCTGATCCCGGCATATACGGTTGGCTTTACAACAAGGCAATCGATGATCCTTGAATTTTCCCCTACGGTAATCAGTCTTATCCTGGCAGGAAAGGTTGGTTCGAGAATTGCTTCTGAGATAGGAACCATGAAGGTAACAGAACAGATCGATGCCATGCAGATCATGGGGGTGAATTCGGCCAATTTCCTCATCTTCCCCAAAGCTATAGCAGCCATGTTGTTCAATCCCATTCTGATCGTGATCAGCATCTTTCTGGGAATCTTTGGAGGTTGGCTTGCCTGCATCGCATCCGGTGTAATAACTTCACAAGACTATATTGAAGGCATCCGGGCCTGGTTCGACCCTTATACCATAACCTATGCACTTATCAAAACCATTGTATTTGCTTTTCTTATTGTTTCCGTATCATCCTATCATGGATACAGAATTTCCGGAGGTGCTCTTGAAGTAGGACGTGCCAGCACAAAAGCCGTAGTTTATAGCTGCATCCTTATAATAATCTTTAATCTGATCCTAACACAGCTGCTCCTGGTATGATCGAAACAAGACATATATTTAAATCGTTTGGTGATACGCTGATCTTGAAAGATGTCAATGTTTTGTTCGAGCCGGGGAAAACAAACCTGATCATCGGCCAAAGTGGATCCGGAAAGACAGTACTGATGAAATGTATTGTCGGCCTTTTGGATATTGACAACGGAGAGGTGGACTATGATGGCAGGATATATTCTTCCATGGGATTTAAAGAAAAACGTAATGTCAGGAAAGAACTGGGTATGCTTTTTCAGGGGGGCGCACTTTTTGATTACATGACCGTACAGGAAAATGTAATGTTTCCGCTGAATATGTTTACCAAAAAGTCTCACAAAGAAAAGCTCGATCGGGTAAACTTCTGCCTTGAAAGAGTCAACCTTTCCAATTCCAACGATCTTATGCCCTCCGAGCTTAGCGGCGGTATGACAAAACGTGTGGCTATTGCCCGGGCCATCTCACTGAATCCCAAATACCTGTTTTGCGATGAGCCTAACTCGGGCCTGGACCCTAAAACAGCCGACACTATCGATAAACTCATCTGTGAGATCACCAAAGAGTATAATATGACCACCATTGTCAACACCCATGATATGAACTCCGTACTGAATATTGGTGATAAGATCGCCTTTATTTATGAAGGCAATCTTTGGTGGGAAGGGAGCAATGCTGATGTGTTGAAGTCAGATAACAAGGAGCTTAACGAATTTATTTTCTCAACAGAACTCACCAAAAGGATCAAATAATGAACTGGCTCGACATTGTATTGGCAATTCCCTTGCTATGGTTCATGTATAAAGGCTTTCGTAATGGCTTGATTATGGAGTTGGCTTCCCTGGCAGCGTTGGTACTGGGTATATTTATTGCTCTTCACTTTTCTATTTATGCGGAAGAGTATCTGCGTGAGAATTTTGAAATCGCCGAAAAATACCTGTATATCATCTCATTTGCGATTACATTTATCATTGTAGCAGTGCTGGTCTTTCTTGCCGGGAAGATCATCCATAAGTTAGTGAGTATTATTGCGCTTGGCTTTTTAAATAAGATTGCCGGCGGTGTTTTTGGCTTTTTAAAAGCCGTACTTGTATTGAGTGTGATCTTATATTTCCTTAATGAATTCGACACAAATTCAAGCATCCTGAAAAA
>JAGLYE010000319.1 GCA_023132505.1 Bacteroidales bacterium
GGCGAAGCACACGAAATGGTACGAGGGGCCAGTCACCGGATTGTCAGAATACTGGTGGAAATCTATAATATTAAAAATTCTGCCGGATTAAAGGCTAAGATTGATGAAACTATTCACCTTTTGAAAAACTCTTATGAAGGTGAAAAAAACCCTCCTGAAATACAGAAACTCAAGGGTATGATGAGGGAATTTGAGGAAGAGCTGGTTTGGGCACACTACGGAGTACAGGTGAAAAATGTCCATCACCTGAGATTAGGATTCTATACAGGGGATATTTTTACCGAAGAACCTAAAAAGAAAAGGGATATAATGCCAATACTGGAAATGCTGCGCAAGATCAAACCGAGTGTGATCAGCGTGGTATTGGATCCTGAAGGAAGTGGTCCCGACACACATTATAAAGTCCTTCAAGCCATTTCTGAAGCATTACGCATCTGGAAGGAGGAAGAAGACCTTTCAAAGCTGAGGATCATTGGCTATCGTAACGTCTGGTATCGTTTTCATCCGGCTGAAGCTGATGTGATAGTGCCGGTTTCGTTAAATTCCCTGCTGACTTTTCAGGAATCATTCCGGCATTGTTATCTCTCACAGGTAAATGCATCATTCCCCAGTTATATGCACGATGGGGTATTTAGTGAACTTGCCAAGAAGATCTGGACAGAGCAATATAAATCTATACGGCTTCTGCTGGGTAAATCATATTTTTATGAAAGCGAAAACCCAAAATTGAGGGCAACACACGGGCTTACTTTCTATAAAGAAATGGATATTGATACATTTCTCCTGCAGGCAAGGGAATTGGAAGAATCAATGGAGGGATCTGTTGGCTTATTGGATTGAAATTATTAATTTTATGGTCTTTCAAAGACATCGATAATTCATGAATACACCCCAAGTACCACTTGCCGAACGATTGCGTCCACAAAACCTGGATGAATACCTGGGGCAGGACCATCTGACCGGCAAAGAAGCTATTCTTCGGAAGGCCATCGAATCGGGCAATATCCCGTCTATGATTCTCTGGGGCCCTCCGGGCGTGGGAAAGACAAGCCTGGCTCATATCATATCTGTGCAACTGAACAGGCCTTTTTATACGCTGAGTGCAATCAGCTCAGGTGTGAAGGATGTACGGGAGATCATCAACAGGGCAAAGCTATCTGCTAACCACGCTATCCTTTTCATCGATGAGATCCACAGGTTCAGCAAGTCGCAGCAGGATTCATTGCTGGGGGCTGTTGAGAAAGGCATCGTTACACTTATCGGGGCTACTACTGAAAACCCCTCCTTCGAGGTGATCTCTCCCCTGCTGTCGCGATGCCAGGTGTATATACTGAAAGCATTCGAAAAAGAAGACCTGCTCAAACTCCTGGATACTGCAAGAAAATTCCTGGAGAAAGCATACGATATTAAGATCAGCATCAAGGAAACCGATGCATTGTTAAGGATCTCCGGCGGTGATGCCCGAAAGTTGTTGAATGCACTGGAACTGATCATTAATTCCTCGCCAGGGGCAAAAAATATCGATATCACCAACAAAAGCGCCACAGAGGTGATACAGGAGAACCTGGCAATGTACGACAAGGCCGGGGAAATGCATTATGATGTCATCTCGGCCTTTATCAAGTCTTTGAGAGGAAGTGATCCCAATGCATCGGTGTACTGGCTGGCCAGGATGGTGGAAGCCGGTGAAGATCCAAAGTTCATAGCCAGGCGTATGCTCATACTCGCTTCAGAAGATATCGGCAATGCCAACCCTAATGCTCTGCTGCTGGCCAATGCCTGCTTCGATGCGGTGAACAAGATCGGCTGGCCCGAAAGCAGGATCATACTCTCGCAGACGGCTGTCTACCTTGCTGCATCACAAAAGAGCAATGCCTCCTATATGGCCATTAAGAAGGCCGAGACAAAGGTGAGACAGACAGGCGACCTGCCAGTACCATTACACATACGAAATGCGCCCACCAAGCTGATGAAGGATATCGGCTATGGCGATGGATATAAG
>JAGLYE010000032.1 GCA_023132505.1 Bacteroidales bacterium
GGATCTGAAGAACAGCATCAGTCACAGGGGAAAAGCAACGCGAAAACTCATTAAATACCTTAATAGAATACAGACGTAGCTTATCGGGAAAGTGCTTGTTGCAAACTCAGGCTAAAGAGTTCTTTTAAGCTGATACCATCAACGGCTGCCTGCCGGGGCACAATGCTGCTTGGTGAAAGCCCCGGTACCGTATTCACCTCAAGAAAATATATTCCTGATTCATTAAAGATATAATCGAACCTTACAAAACCGCGACAATCCAGCTTTTCATAAAGCATCTCCGAAATTGTACGGCATTGCTGTTCTGTTTTTGAGGGAATGTCGGCAGGCGTTACTTCCTCAGCCATACCATCGGCATATTTTGCCTCGAAATCGAAAAAATCATTCCTGGGGATGATCTCGGTAAGCGGGAGTGAATGTACATTGCCTTCAAGGGTGATCACACCACATGTAATTTCCCTTCCGGGAATAAAACCCTCTACCAAAACTTGTTGATCTTCGCCAAAGGCTTTATGAACTGCTGCGGGGAGTTCAGATGGATCAGTAACCTTAGACATTCCTACACTGGAACCACCACTGTTTGGCTTTACAAAACAGGGTAATCCTGTAGTCTTGACGGCCTCTTCAAAATCGATCACCTTTTCATTACGGAACAAGACCGACGGGGCAACATTCACACCAAATGAACGAACCAGGCGATTGCAATAATACTTATTGAAAGTAATAGCTGAGGTAGTACGGCCACATGCTGTGTATGGTATATCAAGCATATCGAGATAGCCCTGGAGCTTTCCATCCTCTCCGGGAGTCCCGTGAATGGCAATGAAAACAGCATCAAAAATAATCTTTTCATCATTGATAAAAAGACTGAAGTCATCCCTGTTCACCAGATATTTGTTGCCTTCAGCAGAGGTATATGACCATTCGTTGCCTCTGAAAATGATCAAATATGGTTCATAAATGTCCGTATCCAGGTGCTGTTCAACAACAGTGGCGCTCTTGATTGATATTTCATACTCTCCCGAATCACCTCCGGCTGCAATGGCTATTCTTATCTTCATCATAATTGATAACGTAATACCAGGATAAATGTATATAATTAATTTTTATCTTTGCTACCGTCATGCAATATCGGTGGATTTTTTAAGTTAAACATAAAAACTTTTCTTCGAATTCGACTGACCTACAGGCAGACACAAACTGAATACATTAAAACATGTCGTTTTTCGGCTTCCTGATTAAAAAGAGATTTTACCTTCATCTTGGTTTGAGCATTGTCTTTACCTTGATCCTTTTCTTCATTGTATTACAGTTCATCAAAATATATTCCAATCATGGCGACACTTATGTACTGCCTGATTTTTCAGGAAAGACACTTGCTGAGATCGAAAATGAACGATATGATCAACTTTACGAGTTTATCGTGATCGATTCTATTTTCGACACACACAATCCCAAGGGATCTGTCGTGATACAGAACCCTCCGGCCGGGTCTGTCGTCAAGCAATACAGAAAGGTGTATGTAACCCTGGTAGCCTATTCCACCGAAAAAGTGGAAATGCCGGATCTTATCGACCTCAGCCTGCGGCAAGCCGTGAACAGCCTTCGTTCGAAAGGCTTGCTGGTAAACCAATTGCAGTATGTCGAGGACTTTGCAGGGAATGCCATACTCGAACAATTATTCGACGGTGAGGTGATCGAAGCAGGAACCATTATAGAAAAAGGATCAGGTATTGACCTGGTTGTAGGTCTCGGACAGGGCCATTATGCACCAATTCCTTTCCTCATTGGACTTAAGCTGACGGATGCAATAGATGCCATTAATAAAGCCTCTTTCAATGCGGGGAATATTTACTTTCTCGACGGCGAAGATACTGAACATGCCAGGGTATACAGGCAAAACCCTGCATGGAACATGGATAAGCAACTTTTTAAAGGCAGAACCCTGGGTATCTCATTGCGTTCGGATCTCGATTTTGATTTTGATGCGCTGATCCAGGAACTCAAGCCCGACACCCTGCATTTTTCCGATACAACAAATTTTATCGAACCGGAGTTTTAATAAGAACTAAAGAAATCAATATATAATGAAACGCTGTCTTTTATTGCTTGTCGGGAGTTTACTGATCCAATGCTTTATTTACGGCCAGGAGCAGCTTAGCGAACTTTATACCAACCCGGTGATCAAGCATGAACTAAAATCCCATGAAGCAAGTATTGGTGCAGAAAAAGGAATTATTAAGCCCGGACCTATCCATCTTCCTGTTTTTGATGATTTCCATAGTGACAATATTTTCCCCGATACTGCACTGTTCAGCGACAGAGATGCGTTTATCAATGATGACTTCCCATACAGGTCGGTGAACATCGGTGCCGCTACTCTGGATGCAATTGATGAAAATGGCAACATCTACCCCGGCGCCAGCATGTTCCCCTTTATTGCGGACCATCTGACTTCCAGGCCTATACGGCTTGATTCATTGTTTCTTCCAAGCGAGACCCGGGCAATTACACTGGCAGATTCCATATACTTCAGTTTCTTTTATCAACCACAGGGGCGAGGTAACGCGCCCGAACCTTTCGACTCACTGGTTTTGGAATTTGGTTATTATGATGGGGATTCGCTTTTTGCATTTATGGATTCCATAATATTGCCTGCCAGTTCATACCTGGCTGATCCCAATGATACTATTTTCCCATTTGATACGATCTATGCTCCGCCACAATGTGATCCGGGTGTTTATATGATCAATTTCGACACCATTGTATGGGGCGACATGATCACCCTGCCCTGCGATTCGGTATTTGACCCGAATATCAGATGGGAGCACATATGGGCAAGCGAAGGAATGCGGATCGACTCCTTTTACAAGCAATACAATACCTATTCCAGGCAGGTGATGATCCCTGTTAAAGACAGCGCAAAGTATTATCACAAGCATTTCTTTTTTCGTTTTTTCAATTTTGCCAGCCTGGCCAGTGATAATAACCCAAGCTGGAAAAGTAATTGTGATCAATGGAACATCGACTACATTTATCTGAATACCGGACGTTCAGCTGCCGATACTTTTTTCCGCGATATTACCTTTGCCGAGCGGGCACCATCTTTCCTGAAAGATTTTACTGCTATGCCGTTACGGCAATACCGGAATGATCCGACCAACCAGCTGAAGGATTCCCTGAAACTGTATATCACCAATCTCAGCGCTGACACCTTCAACGTTTATTATGAATATATCATCGATGAGCAGGGAGGAAGTTATTCTCATACATACAATGGAGGATTTGCAAATCTATATCCATTCTATTTAACTGGCTATCAGAGTTGTACCAATGTACCGCAGCATGCATGCCCTCCCAGGGACTTTCTATTCCCATTAAGCAGTCAGGCCGACAGTTCAAGCTATTTCATCAGGCATGTGATCCACGACCAGAGCAATCCTGACCTGGGAGATACCATACATTTCATCCAAAAGTTCTATAACTATTATGCCTACGATGATGGCACACCTGAACTGGGATATGGTGTCAGCCTGACCGGAGGCAAGGTGGGATGCCGTTTTACGCTGAATATCGCCGATTCACTTAAAGGGATTGCCATGTTCTTCAACCGGGTGCAGAATAACCAGAACGACAAATTCTTCACCATGAAAATATGGGACAATAACAATGGGAAACCGGGTAATGTCATTTGGGAAAAGGAGGACCTGAAGCCAAAGTTCAGCGATGACCTTTACCGCATGCAGATCTATGAGATCAACCCTCCACTGGCGGTTGTAGGAACATTTTTTATTGGGTGGGAACAAACAACAGCAGACCTGCTGAATGTTGGGTTTGACACGCACCAGGATGCATCAGAAAACCTGTTCTATAATACCTCAGGTAGCTGGGAGCAATCTCTGATGTCTGGTTCCCTGCTGATGCGTCCGATACTGTACAATTATTATGACCCATTTATTGTTGAAGAAAAGCTTCCGGATCAAAGCTGGAGTATATATCCAAATCCGGTAAGCAATGGGGTCTTGCATATAGAGAACAGCATTGCTACAGATTTTGACCTGCAAAAAACAAACTCTGTTATCAGCATTTATGATATGCTGGGAAGGGCTATGATCAGCATCCCGTATTCGAATGTGATCAATACATCTGCACTGCCACAAGGTTTTTACATAGTACACATCTCAAACGAATCCGGCAACATCAGCCATATACATAAGATCGTTATTAAAAAATAGGCACACATGCCGAATGAAGAATTCAACGACCAGGAGCAAGACCTTTTTGAACATTACCGTTTCGTAGCAGACCCGGGGCAAAACCCATTCAGGATTGACAAATTCCTTATGGGAAGAATTGAAAATGTTTCAAGAAATAAGATCCAGCAAGCAGCCGCCACAGGCAGTATTCTTGTCAACGACAAAGCTGTTAAACAAAACTACAAAGTCAGACCCGGTGATGTAATAACCATTGTCCTGGCTGAACCACCCAGGGATACAGAGATAATCCCTGAAGATATTCCTGTTGACATTGTATTTGAAGATGATCACATCATGCTGATCAATAAAAAGGCAGGTATGGTTGTACATCCTGCCTACGCCAATTTCACCGGGACCCTGGTCAATGCCCTGACTTATTATCTGCAGCAAAAAAGCGGAGATGAGGAAGCCAAGCCTTACCTGGTGCACCGGATCGACAAAGACACCTCGGGTATTATGCTGGTTGCCAAGACAGAACTGGCGCAAACCAAGCTGGCAAAAGAATTCTTTGACCATACCATCGACAGGAAGTATACGGCCCTGGTATGGGGAGATTTTGATGATGAAGAAGGCACTATCGACGGGAATCTGGGCCGCAGTAAAAGTAACAGGAAGGTGATGACCGTATACCCTGATGGTATAAGCGGAAAAAATGCGATTACCCACTGGAAGGTGATTAAACGCTTTGGATACATAACAATGATAGAGTGCACCCTGGAAACCGGCAGGACGCACCAGATCAGGGCTCATTTGAAATACATCAAACACCCGCTATTCAATGATGCTTCGTATGGAGGCGATCAAATCTTAAAGGGAACTACATTTACCAAGTACCGGCAATTCATAAAAAACTGCTTTGCCATCTTGCCACGCCAGGCCTTACATGCCAGATCCCTTGGCCTTAAGCACCCTGTTAGCGGCAAGAATATGTTCTTTGATTCAGACTTACCTGCTGATATGCAAGAGGTTATTGAAAAGTGGGAGCATTATGTGGTGCATCAGAAGGAATAAGGAATGAGAGTTCTGGATTAGTAGATTATGAGGGGCAGATTATCTTCCATGATATTTGTTTTAATATGCAGGATATAGGTGCCTGCACTAATATCTCCCAGGGGTATCTTAAAGATGCCGTTAACGACAGGCGAACTTGAATATTCCTTTACAAGCTGCCCGGTGAGGTCGAACACTTCTACTTCTATAAATTCCAGCTGCCGCCGGCCAAAGTCCATGATCACATATTCATTTGCCGGATTCGGATACAGGTTCGGAGTGACACGGATATAGCTTTTTCTCAGAAGTGTGTCAGCACGGTCTGTGGTTCCAATAATTAATTTGACATCATAAACCCCGTAATCGCGATATGTGATACTTCCAGGATGCTGGTATGATAATAATGAAGGATCCCCTCCAAAGAATGTCCAGTACCAGTATTCAGGGTTACCGATTGACTGGTCAGTGAAAGATACCTGTCCACCAATGCTGACAATAGAAGTATCAGCCTTAAAATTCGCAGTGAGCAGGCTTCCATAACCAAAACCATCCAGGCTTTGCAGACCGGTATTATTCGGATCAAGGTAAGGTTTCAGCTGGGCATCTGCCAAACTGCCATTGGAAGTCCAGTGAGATGAAAACTTCCCGTAATAATCCGGTGCTGTGAGTTCTGTACAACTGGCAGATCCTCCTGTCAGGGTACCCACGATCTTACCGGTATTGTTAAAGATTGGTGACCCGGATGAGCCTCCTTCCGTAACACCATGGCCATTTGCAGTTTCAGCCCAGATTACTTTCCAGTACATTCCATTGGGATCTTGTGAAGACTGGCCATATTGAGTGGAAACAAGTGAAGAAGTATAGGTTGATATTTTTTTTATATCCCCTTTGGGATGATGTATTCCAACACCGGAAGCGCTGGGCAATCCATTTCTGCTCCAGCCCGACAAATAGGGATTATAATTCTCAGGCACTGTATGGCTCAACTGCAGCAATTTAAAATCTGAGCCCGAAGTAGTGCCATAAGGAGCCTGTGCCAGTAAGGATGATCCGGTAATGGTATTTGATTGCGGGTTTGTTAGCGGATCTTCACACGACAAAGCTTCATAATTAAAATGAAATACCCATTGCGAATAATCACTTAAGGAAGCAGAAGTACCACAATGCCGGGCTGTAAGAAAGTAGGGAATGCTGTCCTCACGTGTATTGTTTACCAATGCCCCGGTACAAAGATAGGTTCCGAAACCTGCTTTCAACACGATTTTAGCAACGCTTCTTTTCTCATTTTGCCATGCAGCGCCTTCCGGGCAATTCACATTGACCTCGCAGGGGCCGGAATCACCTTTCAACAGGCGTTCCACATTTCTGTATATGTATTGCACCTGATAAATATCAACTATTGGGTTTGCCGGGTTGTGTTTCGGCGCATCATATTCTATCACTAACTCATCCCCATAAATAAGTTCTGTGGCAAAGTAGCCCCCCGACGGATTGTTTTTTGATGTAAAAGCACCGATCAGCTGCGATCGATCCCGGCTATAGATAAAGAGCTTCCCCCCTTCGGGTATATTGAATGATCGATAATAGAGAATGATCCCTTTTGCATCTTTGACTTTTATCCCCAGGCTAAGGTATCTTTTACCCCTTCGGGCTTCTGACCAGGAGCCGTCTCTGCTAAGGCTGATATCAACCGGAATGCCAATGCCAATGCGGTAGGGCACCGGCTCATCAATAAATGAATTATCCTGTTCAAAAACAGAGGCCAGGTTCGGTGGATCCGGTTGCACAAATTGATGGCTTACTGATGCTGAACTTATTGCATAGCTATATGGAATACCCCCCTCGCTGATCTGGGCAGCAAGATCTATGGTAAGCAACAGACATATGATAACAATAATCCTGGACATCTATAAACAAAGATAAAGAATTGAGTTTACAAAATTTTTTAGTTTGCATAAAAAAAACTGCCCCGGGCATTTGGCTGAGGCAGTTTTTATATGATATCTTCAAAAGGTCTACTTGATCAATGTGATCTTTCTGTCGACCTGAATATCACCAACTTGCAGCCTTAGCATATAAATCCCCGCAGGATAATCGCTGAGGTCAATAGTGATCTTTTCAGTTTCTTCGGAAATATACTGTTGATAAACGATCTCTCCTTTTGCATTCATCACATTCACTTGTGATCCCTTAAGATCATTCTGTCCGGGATCCAGTACAAAACTCCCCCTGGCTGGGTTAGGATAAACAGTAAGCATTTCATCCAGCGATGATTCATCAATCCCAACACCGCCTACATGAATATAATTTCCCTTTATAATGAATTGGGTTCCCAGGTCATTACTTACCGTCAGCTTTACATCATAGTCCCCTGTTGAATTGTATGTAATAGCAGAAGGATCCTGTCCATTATAGCTTCCCGGGCTACCGCCAAAGAATTTCCAGGACCATGAAGTCGGGTTATTTATGGACATATCTGTAAAGATCACGCTTTCTCCTGCGAGTATATTTGTTGCATCGGCTTCAAAGTCGGCAAATGGGCCATCTACAACAACAAAATCTTCTTTCGTGATAGAATCTGCGCCATATTCATTTAAAGCAACGAGTTTAACATCATAAGCTCCCTGGGTATCATACTGAATGCCGCCCGGGTTTTGCTCATTAGATGTTTCCGGTGTTCCACCGGAGAAGGTCCATGTCCACTCTGTGGGATCTCCTGATGTTTCATCCGTAAAATCAGTGGTTTCGCCTGATGTAAGGTAGGTGTTCGATGCGGAAAAATTAGCCAGCGGGGATCCTACAATGATCATTTCTATGCTGTCTTTGCTTGCTGTACCAATGGTATTTGAAACTTCCAGGGTAACATCATACCTTCCTGCTGTATTGTATATGATCTCAGGAGGTACCTGGCCTGTATATGAAGCAGGGGTTCCGCCTTCAAAGGTCCAGTCCCATTCAAGAGGGTTACCGGTAGTCAAATCTTCGAAGATCACAGATTCACCGGTCTGCAGGCTGGTCTGGTCAGCAGCGAAATCCGGGTCAGGTGCAGTACCTGTATAGGTTCCTTCCCATCTCTCCGGTCCGTAGTCACCGGGATCAAGCCATGGTTTCAGGCGCTGGCTGCTGGCAGGCCCCATCTTATCCCACGACCAATATACTTTACCATAAAGGCTGTAGCTCGGGTTATTACAATCATCAGCAGGGCCTCCTGTCAGGTCACCTACCACCAATCCATCCTGGCTGAAAAGCGGAGACCCGGATGAACCACCTTCAGTAATAGAAGTACCATGAGGGGTCTCGGCCCAGTATGTCTTCCAATGCGACAATACGCCATTATTATTCCACTGTGATGACGTAAGCTGATAGTTATATGTCGATATTTTTTTGATATCCCCCATAGGGTGATGAATATTCACACCGCTGTCTGCACCGATGTTCGTCCTGTCCCATCCGTTAAAATATGCTGAGTATGATGCCGGAACATTTGTTTTCAATTCCAGCAAAAGAAAATCTGACCCCGTAGTATAACCACCCTCAGCCCTTTTAGTACAGCCTGTCATAGTGTAGTTGGAAGGGCCCCAGTTGCCGGCACAGGTAGAAGATTCATAGTTAAAATAAAAGACCCACACATTCAGATCCGCAATTGAAGCCCCTTCCCCGCAATGGAATGCAGTGAGTAAATAGGGGGTCATGTCCTGCTCGGTATTATTGATCAATGATCCCGAGCAGAGATAATATGCATACCCGATCTTCATAAACTGTTTCACCACACCCCTTTTCTCATCCTGCCAGTTATCGCCTTCCGGTGAACAGTTGATGTTGATCATACACCAGGCAGCGCCTCCTCTTTCAGGGCTGCTTTCAAAATATACGCCACGGTAGGTGTAAGAAACTTCGGAAATGCTAATCAGAGGTTCGATGCTTTGCCCGGCCGGCTGATAATACTCCAGGATCACCACATCGCCTTCGACCAGCTGGTTGGAAAATACACAATCGGGGTTATTGTTTTCTTCTGTGTATGCCCCGATAATATTGGTCTTCTCTTCATTATACAGATACAGCTCACCACCAAAAGGTAGCCAGAAGTTATCATAATAAACACCCAGTGCAAGGGCTCCTTCCACTTCCAAACTCAGGCGCCAGATCCTTCCACCATCAGGAAGATCAGTCCATTCACCTGAATTATCAATGCTCAGGTTCACAGGAACCGACACTCCGGCACGATACGGTAAAGGTTTGGCTAAGTCCTCAGCCCTGATCACTGTCATATCTGGAGCTTCAAGCTCCCTATAGTCAATTTTTTCAGACAAGTTTTCATATAATGAGCTCTGCGGAACGCCCGGCACAGACCGCTGTGCCTGCAGGCTCTGGGTCAATGATAATGACAACGCAGCAAGCACTATCATTAGAGTAAACAGCTTTTTCATTTGCAGGTTTATTTTTTAGGTTGTTAATCAATCGCAAAGATACAATTAAAGTTTTGAGTGTTGAGTTTTGAGTTTTGAGTGTTGAGTGTTGAGGGTTGAGTGTTGAGGGTTGAGTGTTGAGTTAGTTATAAGTTATTAGTGCTTACTGCTTACTGCTTATTGCCTACTGCCTACTGCCTACTGCCTACTGCCTACTGCCTACTGTCAACTGTCAACCCATAACAGACCTTTTTACTTGCAATCCCCGTCTTTAGCATGTATTTTTGTAAAAAAGATCCTAGCATGATAGTAGTAACAGGTGCAGCAGGTTTCATCGGGAGTGTAATGGTTGGAAAACTAAATAACAAAGGCTTTACCGATATTGTCCCTGTTGATGATTTTTCCAGACCGGAGAAAGAGAAAAACCTTTCAAACAAAGCTATTCGGGAAAAAGTTGACAGAAATATGTTTTTCGACTGGCTCGAAAAGAATTACAGAGATGTGGACTTTATCTTTCATCTTGGTGCCCGTACCGATACTACCGAGTTTGATATGTCGGTCTTTGATAAGCTCAACCTGAATTACTCCAAGGATATATGGAATGCCTGCGTGGAATATGGTATTCCGCTGATATATGCATCCTCTGCAGCCACCTACGGTATGGGAGAGCTGGGCTATAACGACAGGCATGACATCATCCCCGAGTTAAAGCCATTGAATCCCTATGGTGAATCAAAAAATGAATTCGATAAATGGGTGCTTACACAAAAGGCAAAGCCGGAATTCTGGGCAGGCTTGAAATTTTTCAATGTATACGGACCCAACGAATTTCATAAGGGCAGGATGGCATCCGTCATCTTTCATGCTTATAATCAAATCAAAGATACAGGGGAGGTAAAGCTTTTCAAATCCCATCATCATGAGTATAATGACGGCATGCAGCTTCGCGATTTTATATATGTGAAAGATGTTGTTAATGTGATGTATTTCCTGATGACTTTCAGGGAAAAATCCGGTATTTATAATCTGGGTACCGGCACTGCCCGTACCTTCCTTGACCTTGCAAAAGGGACGTTCAAGGCAATGAACTTTGAGCCAAAAATCGAATTCATTGACACCCCTGAAGACATCCGCCACAAATACCAGTATTTCACTGAAGCGAATATGTCTAAACTCAGGAACGTTGGGTACACAAGTGCTTTTTACTCCCTTGAACAAGGCATTGAAGAGTATGTACAGGGGTTTCTGTTGAAAAACAGGCACTTTTGATATCAGAAATAGTGGTGTCCGGTTAAAACTTCATCGGGCTCTTACTGAATGTCTGTTGCAAGTTTGATGCGAATTACTCGACTCCGCTCGTGATGACAATTTATCTTTTTTTTAGCTTGGAAGGGCGCGGCGCTCTAGCGAAGTAGCAAATAAAAAACTAAAGTTTGGCGCCGCGCCCTTCCTTG
>JAGLYE010000320.1 GCA_023132505.1 Bacteroidales bacterium
CTGTTTTGATAGAATCAACCGCCAGACCGTTCAGGGTCCATGGAGAATTGCTGAGGTTGAGTACAAGGTTTTCTCCGGGTCCGGAGATGGTAACTTTCTTGATATCAGTATGCTTTCTGCAAATAAAGACCCTTCTGTTCCTGAAGGGGTTCTTACCTCCCTGGAAATTACTTCGGAGCAAGCCATTCACGGCATACACCTTAGTTTCCTCTCCTGGCCTGACATATGAAGTCATCTTTGTCTGGGGCTGGCGTCCCGGTGCTGCAGGGGGGAGCTCTTTGAAATCAAATTTGCCTATAAAAAGATCCCCAACCAGCTTGCCACCCTCAAATATCTCGATCTGGATAGCCTGCTCCTCATCAACTTTATATTCAGCCCATTTGGAGGATCTGGTAGCAACGATGCTATCTGTGTTCAGCTGGTTGAGCATGCTCAGGGCATTCCTGATGGCATCCGGTTCACCAACATAAACCTTATCATCGCTATAAAGGTTCCATGTTTTACCTTCTTTCCGAATGTCAACCTCCTCGCCGGACTGATGATCGGTGATATGTAATGCGGTAATGAGCTTCGGCTCAAATGATAACACCTTGGACCTGAACGTACTGTCATTGCTGCCACCATATTCGACTGCTATATAGACCCCAATAAATATCAGGAGTGCACTGAGCCATATGAGAATACTATATTTTTTAAACATAACTTTCCTCCATTCTTTTTTAGTGGATTATCCGTCACGGTTTTTTTATGGAATTTTGCTTGCAAAAGTAGCCATGAATTGTTCCCAGGTTTTATCTTCGTAAATGCTTGCACCGAAATAGGCAAGCACCTGCTCCATCTCCGGAGCTTTTCTGTAACCATTTACAACCGTAAGCCATTCTGTTTGGGCATTCAGGAATACATAAGAAGGATATGACATTTTACCTTTCAGAAGAGCCTGGGCCATCTGATGTGATGAACGTCGTTTTTCAGGATTGGGATTTACAAATGCTCTCTCCTGAAAATAGATAGTGTCTTTTTGTTCAGCATCGAGTTTTACTGCATAAAATTGCTTGTTCATAATGTTAACGATCACAGGATCAACAAAGGTGGAGGCATCCATTTTCTTGCACCAGCCACACCAGTCGGTATAAACATCAATGAATATATGTCTGGGTTCTTCTTTAGCAAGGGCAACAGCCTTTTCAAAGCTCATCCAGTTGATCTTTTCCTGTGCAATGGAAGGGAAAGACAGGAGGATGATAAAAATGAAAATGGTCCCGTGCAGAAATTGATTTGGAATTGCAGTCAGCTTGCTCATTGTTTGCCTGATGATTAGATTATGTGATTGTGGTTTCTTGTATCTATTAACATTAGACGGGGAATATTGTTTTGCTTACAGGCCACTATTTGGAATCCCTGTCAATTTCCCGCTGAATATCTTTTTTCTTCAGGCTGTCTCTTTTATCGTAAAAGTGCTTTCCTCGGGCCAGCGCGATCTCAAGCTTGGCCAGCCCTCTTTCATTAATGAATAATAAGGTAGGGATGATGGTTAAACCTTTCTCTTTTGTCTTGTTTTCGAGCTTTTTTAATTCCCTTTTGGTGAGTAACAGCTTACGGTCGCGCTTGGGCTCATGGTTATAATGGGTGCCCATGGCATATTCGGCAATATGCATCTCTTTTACGAAGAGCTCACCCTCCACAAACAGACAATAAGCATCTGCCAGGCTTACTTTACCCGTACGAATGGATTTTATCTCCGTTCCGCTGAGCTGTATGCCCGCCACCAGCTTTTCAATGAGGAAGTACTCGAAGCTAACACGTTTGTTTTTTATTTTGATTTGATTTGCCATTTGTTAATCCAGCTGCAAAGATAGGAAAAGAAGTTCGGAATTTGGAGTGAGCTAAAGTTTGGAGTTTGTTGAATTATCCAGTATCCAGCATCCAGTATCTAGGATCCAGTATCCAGCATCCAGTATCCAGTATCTGGCATC
>JAGLYE010000321.1 GCA_023132505.1 Bacteroidales bacterium
TTTCAAATGTTAAGGTGGCCGTCAGTCTTTCCCTGATTATTTTCCGGGCGTGATAAAGATTGCTTTTTATTACAGTTTCCGTCATCCCGCTGATATTCTGTACTTCCTGCGATGAAAGCCCATGCAGATCGCGCAGGGTAAAAACCAATTGTTGTTTTTCGGGAAGCTCCCTGGTAATTGCCCTTATCAATTCACCGGCTTCACGGTTTTCCAGAATGATATCAACGCCGCTTTCTTCGGCCCTTAGCGTATCCGGGATCAGTTTTTCCAGGCTTATTACCGGCCTTCGTTTCAATGCCCTTATGCTGTCAATAGCCCTGTTGCTTACAATCTTGTACATCCAGCTTGTGAATTTTTCTTTATCATTATATGTGTTAAACTTTTCCCATATCCTGATGAAGCTATCCTGAACCACATCCCTGGCCTCATCTTCATCGCCCAGCATACGAAATGCAAGATTAAATGCCTGTTGCTGATATTTCTCCACCAGCACCCTGAATGCATTTTTATCTCCTTTTTGTATTTTCTGAATTATTTCTTGCAAAACGGTTTGCATAAAAAATTGCGTTCATTATATAATACGAACATAATATAAAATTGTAAAATTTTGGCTTAAAAAGAAACAGCTGTGTTTACCCCAGATCACAAATTCGTTGTAAGGCTTCGAGGTCTTGCAATTCAATGTTCTTGCCCTTAAGGATGATGAGCTTATCTTCCTGGAACTTCTTCAGGATCCGTATCACATTTTCTGTTGACATGCCTGCAAGCTCGGCAAGCTCCTTTCTGGTAAGGTCAAATTCAAACTTATCAGATTTAAAAACCCTTTCAGCAAGACAGAGCAATAAGTTGGCCAGCCTGCCATATGACTGCCGGCGGGTAAGACAAAAAAAACGGTTATTGATCTGGTTGCTGTTTTCTCCCATGATGCTAATCACTTTGGATGCAAAAAGACCGTTTTCCCGGATCAACTGCTTAAAGGTTGTAATATCAATAAGTTTCGCAATAGAACGCTGATAGGCGGCTGCTGAATATTGAAAGGTTTCCTCTCCTTCAGAAAGTGAAGATAGTCCGATAAGGTTGCCAGGACTGATGATTTTTAATATAAGGATTTCGTTTCCGTGTTCAAGGTACACCTTTACAAGTCCCTCATAAAGAAAAATAACATGCGAGGCAAAAGAACCATACTTTGCAATGATCTCTCCCTTGTTGTATTCAACAGTAACTTGTTTTTTTTCAAGTAACACATTCTGATCTTCGGTAAGCGCTTCAAAACACTTAAAATGATCATCTCCCACCGTGCAACTTGTCCGGACTGCCACTATTGTATTTTTAGATTTATTATGTTTGCACAAAAATAGGATAAATCAATAATGAAACCAAGATACAGGTATAAAAACATTGATCTATATCAATGTTATGGCAGACCAGCATCATAATATATATGTTTGAGCGATTACCCCTACTGTTAATTTTGTAACAACTGATAAACCTACAAAACAAATAAGTCTAAAAGCTATGAGGAAGTTTTCTATAATTGCGTTTATTCTGTTTTTACCACTGCTTTTGCTGGTGCTGATACAGCTAAACGATTCAATAAATGATCCCGGGCTAAGGATATATAATTACGTTAATAAGGCAGACAGGAATATGAAGCCCTCGGTCGATCACACAAAGTTTGATATTCTTAAAGAACCTTTTGCCGATGCACATGCCGTAACTGCAGCATGTTTATCATGCCACACGAACAGGCATGAAGAGATACTGGAAACATCGCACTGGCGCTGGCAGCGCAACGAGATCCTGGATGGTCGTGAAGAAATGCCCCTTGGGAAAAAGAATATCCTGAATAATTTTTGCATAGGTGTAGCCGGCAGTGAAGCAAGCTGTACACGCTGTCACATTGGGTATGGCTGGGCCGATAAGAATTTCGATTTCGAGGAACCCACAAACATTGACTG
>JAGLYE010000322.1 GCA_023132505.1 Bacteroidales bacterium
GTAGGCGGTAGGCAGTAGGCAGTTCCACATAAGAGTAACCCGGATCCTGGTACCTGGTACCCCTTTATCTTATTTAGACAAAGTTTAGAATCGGTATTATCTGACGAATGGCCCATATTCAATATCTTTGCCATTCTTTATTTAATCTAAATTAACAATCCATGACCACATTGCGTGATCTGAACAGAGGCGAAAAGGGCATCATTACCAAGGTAAGGGGCCGGGGAGCTTTCAGGAAACGCATCATTGAGATGGGCTTCATAAAAGGTAAGGAGGTGACAATGATCCGTAGTGCACCCCTGAAAGATCCCATCGATTACAAAGTCATGGGCTATGAGGTCAGCCTCAGAAGAAGTGAAGCTGCCCTGATCGAAGTAATCACCCCCGGTGAAATTCCTGAAAATCTTGTTAATGCTAAGTTTGAGGGGGTTATTGATGCTGATCCGCTTGCAAATATCGCAAATGAAAAAGGAAAGATAATTGATGTGGCGATGATCGGCAACCCTAACTCAGGTAAAACAACCCTATTCAATATTGCTTCACATTCCAGGCAGATGACCGGTAATTACGGGGGTGTCACGGTTGACTCCAAGATGGCTCGCTTCAATCTGGATGGATATACTTTCAACATCACCGATTTACCGGGAACATACTCCTTATCGCATTATACCCCCGAAGAACTTTTTGTAAGGGAACACATTCGCGAAAAATTGCCTGATGTTGTTGTTAATGTGATCGATGCCTCCAATCTTGAGCGGAACCTCTATCTCACAACACAGCTTATCGACATGGATATCAGGATAGTTGTTGCCTTGAACATGCATGATGAAATGCTGAATAAAGGGGATCTTTTTGATTACGGGGCCATGGGAAGGATGCTTGGAATTCCTTTTGTGCCAACCATAGGAACCAAAAAAAAAGGTATTGACGACTTATTCAGGAAAGTAATTGATGTTTATGAGGATAAAGATCCTGATGTCAGGCATATTCATATCAACTATGGCCAGGATATTGAACATGCAATTGGCAATTTGCAGACGATCATTAAAAAAGACACGAGTACACCTGATCCGGTAGCCCCACGCTATTATGCATTAAAGCTCCTTGAGAAGGATGATTCTGTAACTTCTGTTCTCAAAAGAAAAGCCAATTATCCGGAGATCAACGAAAATGCTGAAAAAGAGATCAAAAAGCTTGAGAACCTTCACCGTGAAGACACTGAAACACTGATCACTGATGCACGTTATGGATTTATTGGCGGGGCACTTACAGAAACCTTCAAACCCGGTAAAATTGAAAAAGGCCGGAGGTCGAGGTTCGTCGACAGATATATTACCAGCAAGTACCTCAGTTATCCCATTTTCTTTCTATTCATGTGGATCATGTTTGAAGCCACCTTCCTGGTAGGCTCATACCCCATGAAATGGATCAGCCGGCTTGTTGATTTTACAGGCAGTGAGCTCCACACGATCATGCCTGAAGGCCTGGTCCGCGACCTGGTCGTGAATGGGATCATCGGCGGGGTTGGCGGCGTAATAATCTTTCTTCCTAACATCTTGATACTCTTTCTTTTTATATCACTTATGGAAGATACAGGCTATATGGCCAGGGTTGCCTTCATAGTAGACCGTATCATGCATAAAGTTGGTCTGCACGGCAGGTCATTTATTCCATTGCTCATGGGATTCGGTTGTAATGTTCCGGCAATAATGGCTACCAGGACCATCGAGAGCAGAAGCGACCGCCTGGTCACCATGCTTATCACCCCTTTAATGTCGTGCAGTGCCAGATACCCGGTTTATGTGTTGATCCTCAGTGCATTCTTTACAAAATACCAGGGCACTATACTTTTTGCTATTTACCTTTTTGGGATCATCCTTGCAGCCCTGGTAGCCCTGATCCTCAAGAAAACTATTTTCCGTTCCGCAGAAACACCATTTGTAATGGAGCTTCC
>JAGLYE010000323.1 GCA_023132505.1 Bacteroidales bacterium
ACATAATTGGCGCCTTTCATGAATACAGGCAGGCCATTCACCTTGAAATAAAAAGATTCACCATATTCATCCGGTTCGCGGATGAGCCTGATCTCACGGATGCCAAAATCAGTTAGCGCTTCATCAATATCACCATCGCCCATGACTTTAATTCTGAGGGAATACATTTTTTGATCACCCAGTACGGCAGGCCACCAGAGTTCCAGGTCTTCAATTTTATAATTCAGGTTAATACTGTTATTCCCGGGCTTAAGTACAACTTTTCCAAAAGCTAGTTTGCTCAGGTTTTCTTCATCAAATAGCTGTACCCTTACCGATTTATCAGCATCTGATTCAATAGTAATGTGCACATTAACAAGAAGCGGATCATCATCAATCGGGCCATGCTCAACATGCACCCTGTCGATCCTGAAATCATTCCAGGCCCTGAAATAAACAGGTTTCCATATCCCGCAGGTGATGAATTCCGGTCCCCAGTCCCAGCCAAAATGATAAGGCGATTTGCGGGTAAAGGCTCTTTTGTCGGGTAAGGGATAAGGCAGCTCAGCAGCCTTCTCTTCATTAATTTCCCCCGGAGGGGAAAAAGTAACTAATAAATTATTTTCCCAATTATTAAGAATTCCTGTGACATCAGCCTTCCAGGTACGGAACATATTATCAGCAGAAATAATGAGGGAGTCATTAAGGTATCCTTTTGCGTATGTGTCGAGTCCCTCAAAAACCAATTCAATATTTTCTTTCTCCAGGATCCACGGATCCGGAAAGACCAGGGTTGAGTATTCCCAGACTGATTCGCCTATCCACTGCAACTCTTTTTCATTATCACCAAAAAACGGGTCTTCGATCAAATTATTTACCAGCAGATCCGTATGAACACATCCCGGAACTGAAGCTCTGTAGAATATTGATTCTCCAACTCTCCGAAACTCCCAATCCCCCCATTCTTTCTGCTCCATAGGATGCTCAGGCCCGCAAGAAACAAGGATCGATGCTATGATTAAGAGACGAAAAAGATTTTTCATTTTTTAGCTGTTAGCCAGTTCGACAATCATTCTGATTCGATTGGGATCTGTGAGCCATTGGTCATATTCAGGCACAGTTACGTTATCTCCCATGGAAACCTCAGGGTTTCTGAAGATCATATTCCCCGGAAAGAGACTGAATCCTGTCACATGAAATTCGGTTGCACCCGTTTCTTTTTTTACGTTAATAATGGTATCCTCATTCACGCCGCTTCCCGGCATGATGGTGATTCGTCCGGCAGCTTTTTCGATCAGATCACTGATCAGGCCGGTGCCCTCCGGGGCTTTATTCTTTCCACCACTTGTAAGTATCCTGTCTACACCCAGATCAATAAGATCTTCAAGGGCCTTGAATTTATCAATGCTCATGTCGAAAGCACGATGGCAGGTAAATCCCATATCTCCGGCAAGTTCTTTTAAAACCCCCATCCGTTTAACATCGATGTTCCCATCAGGAAGCAGGATACCGGCAACTACACCATCGGCACCGAGTAACCGGGCAATTTTTACATCTTCCTTCATGATCTCAAATTCCAGATCGGAATAGCAAAAATCACCTCCGCGGGGGCGGATCATGATAAATAACCCGATTGTCAGACGCTCCCTCAAAATGGCTATGGTTCCGGCGCCTGGTGTTGTTCCGCCTTCAATAAGGTTATCACAAAGTTCTACCCTCAGAGCACCCCCTTTTTCAGCGTTCAGGGCAGATTGAGCAGAGGTAACGCAGGCTTCAATGAGGATTTTCGACATGGGAACATGAGATTTAATACGAAAATAGTAAAACTCGTGGTTTAAACTACAAAATTCAAATTCCAAATAAAATTCAAACTACAAAATTCAAACTTCAAAATTCAACTCAACCCTCAACACTCAACACTCAACCCTCAACCCTCAACCCTTAGCACTTAATACCTTATCCTCGCGCC
>JAGLYE010000324.1 GCA_023132505.1 Bacteroidales bacterium
AATAAAATGGTTGGTGGCGGTGACCTTAAAGAAGGCAAGGTCCCCTGCAAGGTACAGGATGCATATTCCATGCGTTCCAGTCCGCAGGTGATCGGTGCAGCCCATGATGCGCTTGCTTATGCCCGTTCACAGGTAGAGATTGAACTCAATGGTGTTGGTGACAACCCCATCTTCTTCCCCGAAGAAAACCTGCAGATCTCAGGTGCCAATTTCCAGGGCTCACCTGTCTCACTGCCAATGGATATGGCCGGTACTGCCATCACAATGGTGAGCATATTATCAGAACGAAGGATGAACAGGCTCAACAACCCCGCCCTCAGCGTAGGACTGCCGGCATTCCTTACCAAAGGCGCAGGCATGTTCTCCGGACTTATGCTCAGCCAGTACACTGCCGATATGCAGATAGTGGAACAAAGAATTTTATCAGCACCTGCATCCATACAGTCGATACCCGCAGCTGCCGACCAGGAAGATTTTGTATCAATGGGAATGAACACAGCCATTAAAAACTTCCAGATCCTCGATAATGCATACGGAATCCTCGGCATAGAGATCATGGCAGCAGCCCAGGCCCTCGACTTCAGGGAATACAGCTTTGGTAGCGGTGTTACAAAAGCCAAGGAAGTTGTCAGAAAATATGTTGAATTCCTTGATATCGACCGGCCGCTTTACAACGACCACAATGCCATGAAGAAACTTGTGAAATCATGCGAGATTCTCGAAGAAGTAGAAAAAGTGGTTGGTAGTTTGGAATAAAAAATACAGACCTCACAGGTTCCGAAACCTGTGAGGTCATCATTTTACATATGGAAGAACAACAAAATATAACGGAAAGCAAGCCCAAAAGGCCACAACTGCTTACAATCCTGTGTATCCTTACTTTTATCGGAAGTGGCTTTGGTGTTTTTGTCTTTTTCATAGTTGCCGTGAATTATGAAGGTACCATGGAAATCATGCGTACTGTATATGCGAATATGCCTGAGGCCAGATTTCTGCTGGATGCCCCCAGGGATTTCTTCCTGATCTCATTTATTATATCGGCATCTTCTGTTATGGGTGCTGTCCTGATGTGGAATCTTCGAAAAACAGGCTTCCACATTTACACATCCGCACAGCTGATCAACCTGATCCTGCCTTTTATTTATTTCGGCGGGGAAACCAATCCCTTTCTGAATATCCTGCTCACAGCATTATTTGTATATTTATACGCCAGGAACCTGCAATTCATGCATTAGGCCATTATACAGATGACTGATACAGATTATAAATCAAAGCCGGATAAACCGAAAAGGCCTTTCTTTCTAAGCTTTCTTTGTGTTGTTGGCTTTACCTATACAAGCCTGTTTTCGTTATTATTCTTGCTGGGCATGCTTTATGCTACTGGTATTAGCGGTATCCTTAACAAATACCTTCAGTTGTATGACCTTTCCCGCCTGAACTTCTTCCTGTTTTCTATTGCAGGGTTCATCATCTTCTTTTCTGCTTTTGTTGGGATCCTTCTAATGTGGAAAATGCAAAAACTTGGCTTTTACATCTATACCATTTCCGCCATTATCTTTCTTGCCATGGAACTGGTCATTGCCGGATTTTATTTGCCGGACATTCTTATACATGCCCTCTTCATCCTCCTTTTTCTTATCGCATTTCCATTCGGCAAAAAAAGGAAGGTCAGACTCGCCGGGAAAAAATAATTCTCTTATGTTCTAGGGAATAACCGGAATGTTGCCCAGTTCTTTGACCAGACTGTCGCAATAAATATGAAATGCATCAACATAGGCTGAGTCAACAGGCTTTGCGGGTGGGGATTTCACCTTTAAAGGATCTATTGCCTTGCCATTACGGTAGAAACGAAAGTCGAGATGGGGACCTGTAGATAAACCTGTCGTGCCTACATATCCGATAAGCTGTCCCTGTTTTACATGTACACCCTGTTTTATGCCTTTT
>JAGLYE010000325.1 GCA_023132505.1 Bacteroidales bacterium
TCTTTTTTTCGTTATTTTGTTGAACCATGAGAAAACCGTTACGCCTTTTACTGATACTTGCCTTTCTGATGCCGGCATTCCTTGCTTCAGGGCAGGTGAATGTCAGGGATTCTGTCATTAACACTCCCATCGCTTATGCTGCCTATGGTTTTCATTTCCTGGGAGGTGATATTGCTGAAATGTTTGGCCCGTCATCAACACTTGGTGCAGGCATTGGATTTAAAACGAAACAGAATATCTATTTTGGGATAGAGTATAATTATCTGTGGGGTGGAAAGGTGAAGAACGGAGATGAGATCATACGGAATATCCTTACCCATGACGGGCAGATCATCGGCCAGAATGGGGAATATGCCATATTTCAGTTTTTTCTGCGTGGACATACTATATGGGGCCAGGTAGGAAAGCTCTTTCCGGTGTTATCACCTAATCCTAATTCGGGGATTATGCTTAAACTCGGGCTCGGATATATACAACACAGGATGTTTATCGGCGTGCAGGATAATACCGCCCTTCAGTTGAAAGGGGATTATAAGAAAGGCTATGACCATTTAACTACCGGTTTTGGCCTGAACGAGTCTATTGGTTATTTATTTCTCGGGGATTCGAGGATGTGGAACTTTTATGCAGGTTTTGAGTTTTCACAGGCCTGGACAAAGAACCGTCGTGATATAAATTTCGATACGCGCCAAAATGATGATTCGCAGCACCTGGATCTGTTTTACGGCATCAAGATCGGTTGGGTCATCCCGCTATACAGGCGTGCACCTACCGGTTATTATATTAATTAGCATCAGCATTTAAATGTCGTTCCTATACAATACCGGTATTGCAGTCTATGTTCTGCTGATCCGCCTTGCAGCGCTTTTCAACAGCAAGGCAAAGGCATGGGTGCAGGGCAGAAAAGACTGGAGAACTGATCTTTCCGGGGCTTTTCAAAAAGGAGATAAAGTGGCCTGGTTTCATGCAGCTTCGCTGGGAGAGTTTGAGCAGGGCCGGCCTGTGATGGAAGCCTTTAGGCAAGAGCATCCTGAATACAAGATATTATTAACATTCTTTTCTCCTTCGGGATATTTACAAAAAAAAGATTATGATGGTGCCGATAAGGTAATGTACCTGCCACCTGACTGCCCGGGAAATGCAAAATATTTTGTTGAAAATCTAAATCCTGACATTGCTGTTTTTATCAAGTATGAGTTCTGGTATAATTATCTTTCAGAGCTAAAGAAGCACAATGTTTCAAGCTTCTTTATTTCGGCTCTTTTCAGAAAAGGACAGCCCTTCTTTAAATGGTATGGCGGATGGTTCAGGAAAAAACTGCGCCGCGTCGATCATTTCTTTGTGCAGGATCAGGTCTCGGCCGACAATCTTAAAAGCATAGGAATTGATCAGGTCACGCTTAGCGGGGATACCCGCTTCGACCGGGTGGCTGATATTTTAAAGAATAATACTGAAAACCCTGATATCGAAAAGTTCTGTGCGGGAAGTAAAGTTTTGCTTGCCGGCAGCACCTGGCCGCCCGATGAAGAATTGCTTGCCGGCCTTCCGGAACGATTTCCGGACTTGAAACTCATCATAGCCCCGCATGAGGTGAAGGAAGAGCGAGTAGAGCAACTCATCAACGCCCTTAAAACTGATGTAGCCAGGTATACCGAAGATGAACCTGGTGATTGGCCGGATAAACAAATCCTTGTTATAGACACCATCGGAGTTTTATCGTCGATATATCGCTATGCTGACATTGCATATATCGGTGGTGCTTTTGGCACAGGATTGCATAATATTCAGGAACCTGCCGTAAACGGCATGCCGGTGATCTTTGGCCCGAATTATCATAAATTCAAAGAGGCAGTTGATCTGGTAGATATTGGAGGTGCATTTACGATTAATTCCGGGGAAGAACTGCAAACGATCCTGTCAGAATTGCTG
>JAGLYE010000326.1 GCA_023132505.1 Bacteroidales bacterium
TTTACAAATACATCATCAGTACCTATTAATATACTAGATGATGAAGCGGAGCTGAACGGCCGGGTATTGGGATTCCATTTTTATAATCCACCTGCCATACAGAAACTGGTGGAGTTGATCTGGACAGAAAAAACCTTGCCGGAGGTTAAAGAATTTGCTCATGAATATGCGAAAAACCTGCGTAAGGTGGTCGTTCCTTCTAACGATTTTGCAGGCTTTATTGGCAATGGCCATTTTATGAGGGATGCGCTTCATGGAATTACGGAAGCGGAAAAGCTTTCGGAAGAATTTTCAATGCCGGAAGCTATATATATAGTCAATAAGGTGTCGCAGGATTTCCTCGTCAGGCCAATGGGAATTTTCCAGTTGATCGATTATGTGGGAATTGACGTGGTCAGGTTTATTATGGGTGTGATGAATCCATTCCTTGATGATGAAAACCTGCATAGCCTGCTTCTCGACAAGCTCTTTGATGATGGCGTAAAGGGAGGACAGAACTCAGACGGATCCCAGAAGAATGGCTTCCTGAAGTATGAAAAAAGCAGGCCGGTGGCTGTCATTGATCCGGAAACGAAAGAATATGTTGGCTTTGATACATTCGCCCATGTTGATGAAAGGATAGGAACCACTCCGGATATGGGTATTGTGTGGAAAAAGGTGGTCCGAATGAAAAACAAGAATGAAGTGTTACAAAAGTTTTACAGCGACATGAAAGCACTTGATACCCTGGGGGCTAAACTTGCTGTGGTTTATGGCCAGAGGTCGAATGCAATCGGCAAAGGCCTGGTAGCTGATAATGTTGCCCATAACAAGGAGGATGTCAACACCGTATTGCTTACGGGTTTCTTCCATGCCTACGGGCCAATTAACAACTATTTTGACTAATCACCGGAATCAACGAAATTTAAAAAATAAAAATATGAGTAAGTTAAATAAGAAAATATACATGGTGGCCGGATATAATACCGTTTCACTTGGAACCGGACGTAGCGAATTTCATCCTAAGAAACCCCGCCCCGGAATTGAGCATTATGTCGAGGAAGCAGGCCGGAAAACACTGGAAGGGATTGGTGGTGCCGATAATGTTGATGAGTGTGTGGTGGGAAACTTTATGGCAGAACGTTTTAATAAACAGGGGCATCTGGGTGGTTTCTTTCCTATGATAGATGAGAAACTTCAGTATAAACCTGCAACCAGGGTGGAAGGAGCATGTGCTTCCGGAGGACTTGCTGTCATTTCAGCCATAAAAAGCATCATGGCAGGTACATCTGATGTTGTTTTAACTATGGGTGTGGAGATTCAGAATACTATGAAAGCCATATACGGGGCTGATGTGCTTGCCGGAGCCGGCTGGTATGGTAAACGTAAAAATGGACATGCATATTTCTTTCCGGGCCAATTCAGCGACAGGGCAGGTGCCTATTATGAAAAATATGGCTACGACTACGCAAGGGAAGGCATGGGCCGTTGGTTCAGGAATGCCATTGAAAATGCAAGGCTTTGCTCTACAGCACAGGAACACGAAAATAAGGTGCCGGATCTGGATGCACTTTATAAGAAGCTAAAACCCAATGGAGCTGCATTTGTCGATAATCTGAACGTATTGGATTGCTCTAAAGTTTCGGATGGTGCTTCTGCCATAGCCATTGTTTCGGAGGAAGGCTTGAAAAGGATAGGAATACCCCGCGATCAGGCTGTTGAGATAGTTAGCTTTGGACATAAAGTCAGGAATTTGGTGGAGGATCCGCCTGATCTCACTGAGCTTAGTTGTATAAAAGCTACAGCTAAGGAAGCACTGGACTCAGCCGGGATCACCATCAATGACCTTGGTACCATTGAAACCCACGATTGTTTTTCTATTGCCGGTGTTCTGGCAACCGAAGCTCTTGGCTTTGCAGCTCCTGGTGAAGGAGCAAAATTTGTT
>JAGLYE010000327.1 GCA_023132505.1 Bacteroidales bacterium
CAAAGGCCATTCCGCCTTCTTTTACGTTAGGACAGGAGATGTTGAGCTCAATGGCAGGGATGTGATCCAGCTCATTGACCCTTTCAGTTAGTTCAACATATTCTTCTACAGTAGACCCATTCACATTGGCAATGATGTGGGTGTCGAATCCCTTTATGCGTGGGTATATATTTTCAATGAAATGGTCGATGCCTTTGTTCTGTAGGCCCACAGCATTTAGCATTCCACTTGCCGTTTCAGCCATCCTGGGATAGAGGTTGCCATCCCTGTTCTTTAGTGTGAGCCCCTTGATGAAGATGCTGCCCAGCAGGCCGGGGTCAAAGAAATCAGCGAATTCTTCACCATATCCAAAGGTGCCGGAGGCCGTAGAAACCGGGTTTTTAAGTTCCAGTTCGTGGATTTTAATGCTGAGATCTACCATTTTAGCTCATTTATATTAAATACCGGGCCTTCTGTACAAACGCACTTATTACCTTCTGTGGTTTCCTGTATGCAGCACAGGCATACACCAAAACCGCATGCCATCAGGTTCTCGAGCGAGGCTTCGCAAGCGATCGATCTTGCTTTTGCAATACTTGCAACCGCTTTCATCATGCCATCGGGCCCACAGGTATATATCATATCATAATTAAAGGCCTTGCCTGAAAAGATGCTGTGCTGAGTGAGCAATCCCTTTTCTCCGATGCTGCCATCTTCAGTAGTACAGAATACTTCACCATATTCCCTGAACTCTTCGGTGAACAGGATGTCTTCAGCTGTTCTTCCCCCTGTAAGGATATGAACTTCATTTCCTTTTGCTTTCAGCTCCCTGCCAAGCATGATGAATGGAGCGATGCCCGAACCCCCGCCGGTGATCAGCACCTTTTTGCTCTCCGGAATGGTGAATGCATTGCCAAGCGGGTGGATAATGTTGACGGTTTCCCCTTTTTCCAGTGTGCCCAGCTTTTTTGTCCCTTTTCCAATGGCTTTTATAAAAAAGCTGACTGTTTTTTCTTTGATATCATGATCAAGATAAGAGAATGGCCTTCTTAAAAATACATCGGGATGATTGTCGACACGGATCTCGGCAAAGTTACCCGGCCGGATATCTTGTATTGCATCAGAACCACTCAGATTAAGCACATAGGAATTGCTGTTCAGCCACCTGATGTCCTGTACTTTTAGGTCTTCTATCCGTTTCATTTATCCAAAAAAAATCCCCCGGGTGCTCGGGGGGACTGTCTTATTCTTTATCTGTATTTTCTTCAACTTCTTCTGAGTCATCTTTTGCAGCCTCATCCTCTTCTTCTGTGAAGTCGAGCAACTTCATTTCATGCAGTACATTATACCACTGAATGACCTTTTTGATGTCGGATACATATACGCGTTCCTTATCATAATCAGGGACAGCGTCATCAAAGAAATCTTTTAGTTCGTTGACCGGCGACTTATGGCTGAGAGCTTTTTCGCCTTCGAGAAGCTCATAGATCTTTTTAAAGGCTTCTTTCAGAGGGATATCATCTGTTTCGGTAAAAATGCTGATCTCCTCCAGGGAGCTGATCTTTTCATGTGCAAAGACCGGGAATTTCTTCTGTCCATCCATCGATTCTACCAACATGCCGGTCTTGGTATGCGACAACATTTTATACAAGCCCGGCTTTCCCGAAATCGACATTATTTCTGTAAGATCCATAAGGTGTTAAAATTTGTGCAAACTTAATCAATTTCTGTTTAAGCTTAGGCACATTTAATTTACAGATTCTGGATGCTGGATACTGGATACTGGATACTGGATGCTGGATACCGTGCCCCAGTTCAACCAATTCAACTAATTCAACCAATTCAACCAATTAAGCAAAAGTTTGTAAATCGTGAAGTTTTTTATAGATGCCAT
>JAGLYE010000328.1 GCA_023132505.1 Bacteroidales bacterium
GACAAAACCGGTTCATACAAAAAGGGAAAAGGCGATGCCGGTTATCCCGCAGCAAGTGTTGACCTGAATTATGTCTCTACTCATGTTGGCAGTCCCGGCCGCGATAATTGTGGTGTATGTCATTTTTTTGGTGGCGGCGGCAATAATGTCAAGCATGGCGACCTTGAAAAAGCCCTTTTAGATTGTTCACGTGAAGTAGATGTGCATATGGCAACAGAAGGTGAAAATATGTCATGTGTTGACTGCCATGTTACGGAGAAACACCAGATGGCAGGCAAACTCTATGCCTTGTCTTCTGAAAATAAAAGCAGGGCTACCTGTGAACAATGCCATACGAACAAGCCGCACAAAGATAAAATCATTGATGATCACAACCTACGTGTAGCCTGCCAAACCTGTCATATACCGGTTTATGCTAAAATAAATGACACGAAAATGTATTGGGACTGGTCATCTGCCCTCCAGCTGGATGAAAATGGAGAGGCCTTTCACACATCCGACGTTGATGGCAATCATAAATACATGTCAATTAAAGGAACCTTCGTTTGGAATAATAATGTAATTCCTGAGTATTATTGGTTTAATGGCATTGCTAACCACCAACTAATCACTGATAAGATTGATACTGTACCGGTACAGATGAACACCCTGGACGGTTCCTACCGCGATAAGGGAAAATATCAAAAGTCTGTGCAGCCTTCTAAGATCTGGCCCGTGAAAGTACATCGTGGTAAACAAATTTATGATCCGGTAAATATGACCCTGATCCAGCCCAAACTCTGGGATAAGGAAAAAGGGGAAGGTGCCTTGTGGGTTGATTTTGACTGGGATGCAGCATCTGAAGCAGGTATGGCCTACCTGGGGCTCCCCTACAGTGGAGAATATGATTTCGTAGAAACGGAAATGTACTGGCCTTTGAACCACATGGTTTCTCCTGCTGAGCAATCGTTGAAATGCATCGACTGCCATTCAAGAAATAACAGCAGGCTTGCAAATCTCACGGATTTCTATTTACCCGGCAGGGATAATAACATGCAAATTGAAGCCTCCGGGATTACCCTTATAATTCTTGCTCTCATTGGAGTGATCGTACATTTGATTTTCCGGATAATTTACCGGAAACGCTGTCCTTTAAATCAAAAATTACAGGAAGGAAATGAGTAATGAACCGTCCTTTCACTTTTTATTTACAAATAAAAAAAGAACAAATAAAAAGTGAATGGTAAGTTCCATACAACTATTGAAAATTTAAATTTATCGTATGAAAAAAGTATATCTATATAAAGGATTTGAACGCTTCTGGCACTGGACTCAGTCTTTCCTGATCTTCTTCCTGATGCTGACAGGTTTTGAGATCCATGGAACCTATCAATTATTTGGATATGAAAATGCTGTAAGGTGGCACGATAATGCCGGGTGGGCCCTTCTGATCCTGATCGTGTTTAGCATTTTCTGGCATATAACAACAGGAGAGTGGAAACAATATATTCCAACAATGAAGAACCTAACTGCCCAAATGGCTTATTACCTGACAGGTATTTTCAATAATGCACCTCACCCGACCGGAAAACGACTTTTGAGTAAGCTGAATCCGTTGCAACGCCTGGTGTATTTTACTCTTACTATTCTTGTAATTCCTGTAATGGTTATTTCCGGGTTTTTATACCTCTACTTTAACTATCCCTTACAGGGTATTGAACTCGACAGCCTGATGCCGATAGCTTATATTCATACCATTGGGGCATATATGCTTATCACTTTTGTCATCATACATCTTTATCTGATCACCACCGGACATACCCTTACCTCTAATCTGATGGCCATGATCACCGGATGGGAAAAAATGGATGAACATGAGGCAGATGAAGT
>JAGLYE010000329.1 GCA_023132505.1 Bacteroidales bacterium
AGTTCGGAGTTTGGAGTTCGGAGTTCGGAGTTCGGAGTTTGAAGTTCGGAGTTTGAAGTACTTAGAGTTGAAAGATAAACCTAACACCTAACAACTTGTCCTGAGCGAAGTCGAAGGGCCTAACACCTTAATGAAATTCATTGGCATTATACCATCACGCTACGCATCAAGCCGCTTTCCGGGCAAGCCATTGGCTGTGATTGACGGAAAGTCGATGATTATGCGTGTTTATGAGCAATCGAAGAAAGCATCTTGTTTTTCAGATGTCGTGGTCGCTACCGATGACCGGAGAATCTTTGATCACGTTATTGCCGAAGGCGGTAAGGCTGTGATGACCTCCAATAAGCATCTCAGTGGAACAGATCGTGTTTTTGAAGCTGCCATGGAGATCATCACAGATGAAAAAGCATTAAATGATCATATCATAATCAACATACAGGGGGACGAACCTTTCATCGATCCTGCTGCAATTGAAACACTGGCGGCTTGTTTTAACGATCCGGGGATCAGCATTGCCACACTTATCAAAAAAATAAGCCGGGATGAAGAACTTTTTGATGAAAATGTCGTTAAAGTAATCTCCGGCAAAAGCGGACGGGCCTTGTATTTCAGCCGATCTGCCTTGCCATTTGTCAGGGGAAAAAATACATCCGGCTACTTATCAGCGTTTCCCTTTTACAAGCATATCGGCATCTATGCATACAGGGCTGATATACTCAGGGAAATTACAGCTTTAAAACCATCCGGGCTGGAATTGGCAGAAGGACTGGAACAATTGCGCTGGCTCGAAAACGGATATGATATATTCACGGAAGAAACTGAGTATGAGAGTATTTCAGTCGACACGCCGGAGGATTTATTAAAATTTACTAACAAAGATTGAAATTATAACAGGCATGTAGTAATTTAGCTAACGGAAATGAAACTCCCAAGAGATTTAGTAATGACGGGCATTGACAGATATATCAGCGAACTATTATTTGATCATGATTGTGTGATCCTTCCGGGTGTTGGAGGATTTCTTACCAATTATTCCGGTGCCAGGATACATCCCATCAGGCACAGCTTCCAGCCTGCTTCACGAACGGTCGTGTTTAATGCTAACCTCCGCACCAACGACGGCCTCCTGATCGATCATGTCTCCAGGACGCAAGAAATTTCTTATCAGCAAGCCTCTGTTCTGGTTAACGAATATGCAGCTCAATGTCTCAGAGAGCTTGAAGCCGGCAACACTGTTACATTCAACAATATTGGCCGGTGCAGAATGGGAAAAGAGAAAAATATTATCTTTGATCCTGATGAAAGCAGCAATTATCTTGCTGATGCATTCGGCCTTCCTTCATTTGTCTCGCCTGCTATAAAACGTGAAACCGTCAGGCAGCGACTTGAAAAACAACTCACACCCAGGCCCTCTGCCCCAAAGGAAGAAAAGAAAAGGGATCTCAGTCCGGTCTTAGGCTGGGCAGCCGGAATTGCAATCCCCATCGCTGCCGCAGTTCTGCTCTATCTATACGCTCCATCCATAATAAATGGTCTGGATAACAGCTATGCCAGTTTTGTCCCGACTGTAAAGTTCAAAACCGCAGAACCTGCAAAAAAACCCGGTGAGTTCAACAAAGATGCTGAATTCGTGAATTTCAGGGTCATTCCGGAAAAGGTCACAAAAGTGCCTGCAGAACCTGTACCTGATAAGATAAATGAAGCTCTGCCTGAAGCAATCAAAATAGATCCTATCAAAAAATACCAGATCGTTGTCGGAGCATTTTCAAAAGAAGCCAATGCCGAAAAATATGTCAATGAGTTACGCGGGAGGGAATATAATGCCGGCATCATAGGAGAGAGTGC
>JAGLYE010000033.1 GCA_023132505.1 Bacteroidales bacterium
TATGTCAATGTGCTTCAAGCCAGTTATCGCCGGTATTCATATCCACCACCACCGGTACAGACATAGGGATAGCTGAACGCATTTTTTCGCCTACCAGTTCACTCAGAAATTCAAGCTCATTATTGTGTGCATCAAAAACGAGTTCATCATGCACCTGGAGGATCATTTTTGAGCGCATATCTTCCCGGCACATGACGTCATGTATACTGATCATGGCAATTTTGATCATATCGGCAGAGGAACCCTGAACGGGTGCATTAATGGCATTACGTTCAGCAAAACCTCTTACCGTTGCATTACCGGAATTAATATCGCGGAGGTACCTGCGCCTTCCCATCATGGTTTCCACATAAGCATGCTCCCTGGCAAAGCTGATGGTCTTATCCATATAAGATTTCACTCCGGGATATTTTTCAAAATACTGAGCGATAATGTCAGCAGCTTCTTTTCTGGGGATGTTCAATCTTTCAGAAAGCCCGAAGGCAGAGATCCCGTATACGATGCCAAAGTTTACAGTCTTTGCATTCCTGCGCATGTCGGCACTCACTTCTTCCAGGGATACACCATATATCCTGGCAGCTGTGGCAGTATGAACATCCTGCCCGTTCACGAAAGTTTCGATAAGATTAGGATCTTCGCTTAACTCTGCAATGATTCGGAGTTCAATTTGTGAATAATCAGCTGCAAGCAGTGTATAATCATGGTTCCGGGGAACAAAAGCCTTCCTGATCTCCCTGCCGCGGGGAGTCCGGATCGGAATATTCTGAAGGTTAGGATTGTTGGAGCTCAGTCTGCCGGTTGCGGCCACAGCCTGATTATATGAAGTATGTATCCGCTGGTCGCGCGGATTGATCAACTTTGGCAATGCATCAACATAGGTTGATTTCAGTTTTGTCAATGAGCGGTAATCCAGTATCTTATTAATGATAGGGTGTTTATCTGCCAACCTTACCAGCACATCCTCGCCTGTAGAATATTGCCTGGTACGTGTACGTTTCGGCTTATCCGTAACTTTAAGCTTATCAAACAGAATTTCTCCCAATTGCTTTGGTGAAGCAATATTGAAGTCTTCTCCCGCCAGGGTTTTTATCTCCCCATCCAACAACACAATATCCTTCTCCAATTCTGCAGAAAAATCATTAAGTGTAGATGTTTCAAGTTTCACGCCTTCTGCTTCCATGGAAGAAAGTACCGGGACCAGTGGCATCTCGATCTTTTGGAACAATTCCATCGTACCGGAGTCCAATAGCAATGGTTCAAAAACTTCCTTCAATTGTAAGGTGATATCCGCATCTTCACAAGCATAATCTTTAAGCAAAGTTGAACTCACGGTTCGCATACTAAGCTGATTCTTCCCTTTTTTCCCAATCAGGCTTTCAATAGAAACCGGCTTGTAATCGAGGTAGGTCTCAGCAAGAAAATCCATGTTGTGCCTGAGGTCAGGTTCTATCAGATAGTGCGCGATCATCGTATCGAAGAGCGGGCCTTTTACTTCAATATCATACCATTTCAAAACTGACATATCGAATTTCAGGTTCTGACCTATCTTGCCAATTTCCTCATTTTCAAATACATCTTTAAAATCAGCAACAATCTTATGTGCCTCATTATAATTATCCGGGACAGGAACAAACCAAGCTTCACCCTTTATTAAAGCGAAAGACATCCCCACCAATTCAGTATCATTTGCATTCAGCCCTGTAGTTTCTGTATCGAAGCAAAATGAGTCGGAATTTAATAGTTTTTCGATTAGCCTGGTCCTGGCTTCCTTGCCATCAACCAGCATATAATCATGATCAACATCGTTAATCCCAATGAATTTCTCCTCCGGCACCTCAACACCTGCGCTACTGAATAAATCACCCTTGGCAGATTCATTGTCCGTTGACCGATCATCTGGCACCTGATCTTTCACCGGTTTGAATATCCTTTGTGCAAAATTTCTGAACTCCAGTTCAGCAAACAATTCTGTCAGGGCTTTCTTATCCGGGTCTCCGTATTGCAATTTACCAGGATCATAGTCTATGGGGACATCCAGGATGATAGTAGCCAGTTGCTTTGACATTATGGCCTGCTCTGAGAAATTCTCTACATTTTCCTTGAGTTTACCTTTAAGCTTATCCGTATTTAGAAGCAGGTTCTCAACACTCCCGAATTCAGCTATCAGTTTGGAAGCTATTTTTACCCCTACACCGGGAACGCCGGGAATATTATCAGAAACATCTCCCCACAACCCGAGGATGTCGATAAGTTGTTCCGGCTCCTGTATCTTATATTTCTCGCATATTTCCTTCACCCCTAAGATTTCTGGTTTGTTACCCATCCTGGCCGGTTTATACATAAAGATGTTATCCGACACCAGCTGTCCAAAATCTTTATCCGGGGTCATCATAAACACCTCGAAACCGTTCTTCTCAGCTTTCTTTGCCAGGGTTCCGATCACATCATCCGCTTCATATCCCTCAACCTTTAAAACCGGTATATTAAATGCTTCAATGAGATTGATAATATAGGGTATTGAAAGGGCAATATCTTCAGGCATCTTTTCCCTGTTGGCTTTGTATTCTGCAAAACTCTCTACCCTGACAGTTGGAGCCATGGTATCAAAGGCAATACCAATATGGCTGGGCTGCTCATTCCTGAGTACATCCCAGAGTGTATTTGCAAAACCGAGGATTGCAGAAGTATTCAGTCCTTTTGAATTGATCCTGGGGTTTTTATTCAACGCAAAATACGCCCTGTATATTAAGGCCATGGCATCCAGCAGGAATAATTTCTTTTGATCCGGCATACAATAAGATTTGGCACAAAAGTAACATTTTATTGGGCGTTTGCGACCCGCTGGCATAGTACACCCGGAAAGCTGTATAATTAAACTTCAGCTTTTTTTATGAACACCCTTCACTTAATAAGTTCTTTCAGCATTCTGTAATATTTGCCCGAAAATATTGTTGCTTTATATAATAAATCGTCTGCCAATGCCAAGAAAGAAAAAGCAAAAGAAGATATTTGTCCTGGACACCTCAGTGATCCTTTATAATCATAATGCAATTTACAGCTTTGAAGACAATGATGTTGCCATTCCGATCACGGTGCTGGAGGAGCTCGATTATTTTAAAAAGGGCAATGAAACCAAAAACTTCGAAACCCGGGAGTTCATCCGTATCATGGACAAGTTGTCAACAAATAATTCGCTTCAGAACTGGATCCCGGTCGACCGGCCTAAGCACGGTTATTTCAAGGTGATCATGCAAGAAAGGGCTGATGCCCTTGATGCCATCAAGGTCTTTGGGGAGGATACTGCCGACCACCGCATCCTGAATGCCACCCTGACCATGAGCGAAGAACACCCTGAGAAAAAGGTGATCCTCGTTTCCAAAGATATTAACCTCCGGTTGAAAGCAAAGTCGCTCAATATTCCTGCAGAAGATTTTCAGACAGGCAAGATCAAGGACCTGGAGTCATTGTACACAGGCAAATCAGTTATTGAAGGGCTGGCAAAGGAGGTAATTGACAGTGTATATGCCAATGGTTTTTGCTTGCCTGAAGATATCGGCATTAAGAATCCCATCCCAAACCATTACTTTATCCTTAAAAATAACCGCACATCAGCACTGGTATTTTACAACCCCTTACTGGAAAGAATAGAGCGCATCGAAAAAACTCCTGCCTACAGGATCACCCCCAGAAATGCAGAGCAGGTATTTGCCCTTCATGCTATCACCAATCCAAAGGTGAAGCTGGTGACCATGCAGGGTGTAGCAGGTACAGGTAAAACATTGCTTGCCCTGGCCGGTGCTCTCGAACAGAAAAGAAATTTCAAACAGATTTACCTGGCCAGGCCTATTGTCCCGCTAAGCAATAAAGATATCGGATACCTGCCCGGTGACATTGCATCCAAGCTGAACCCTTACATGGAGCCCCTGTGGGACAACCTTAAGTTCATTCAGAACCAGTTCAGTGAGAAAGACGGGGAATTCAAGAAGATCAGCGATGCCCTGGAGCAGGAAAAGCTGGTGATCACACCCCTGGCCTATATCAGGGGAAGAAGCATTTCCAATGTTTGTTTTATCGTTGATGAAGCACAAAACCTTACTCCGCATGAGGTGAAGACCATCATAACACGAGCCGGAGAGAATACCAAGATCATCTTTACCGGTGACATATACCAAATTGACACCCCTTACCTGGATTCCCAAAGCAACGGACTCTCCTATTTAATAGATAAGATCAAGCATCATGAGATTTATGCACATATCAGGCTGGAGAAAGGAGAAAGGTCAGAGCTTGCTAATCTGGCGAATGAACTTTTGTAAAGGATTACCCCTTTTCACGATATACCACGTTTAAAATTACAGTACCTACAATCTTAAGGGAGCTCCTGTCAATACTTTCCAGATTGTCGTTCACTGTATGCCAATGATCGAAGAAGCTTCCGTTTACTGATTTCGGGTCGAGATGAATAATGTTGATAGTAGGAATGTTGGCTATATTGTTTACATAATAATGATCATCAGTGATATAGCTTCCTCTTTCTCTTGGGAAATATTTTCCATAACCCAGTTCCTCTGCCATGTCCCATACCTTTTTAACCCTTGAGGGAGCATACATCATCGAAAAGCCTTCCATCATGAAGGTAGGATCCTTCACTCCGACCATATCAAGCAGTATTCCATACAGGGCCCTGTAATTGGTTTTATGTGGATTGTTAGCCCAGTATTGTGAGCCCAGGCCCCAGTAATCTTCCCCGGCATAGTTTTGGGCATCCTGTGGAGGACCGTAATCTTCAAGATCGAAAAAGATTATGTCAAGGCCGATCGCCGGGTTTTGCATGCTAAATTGCCGGGCTGCTTCAATCAACACACCAACACCGCTGGCACCATCATTTGCGCCGTCGATGGCAGTATTGTGATTACTTTCCAAAGGATCATGGTCGGCGAATGGCCTGGAATCCCAGTGCGCGCTCAGCATAATACGTTTTTTATTTTCCAGATTGAATGAGGCGATGATATTCCTTCCCCTGAGTACATTTCCATTATATGCGCGGGCTTTAAATGCCTGTACCTGAACGGTATCTGCAAAGCTCTCCATTATAGTTTCAAGCCATGATGCACATTTTGAATGTGCTTCACTGCCGGGCACACGCGGCCCGAAGGAAAGCTGTTTTTCAATATAGGCATATGCTGAATCCGCATCAAAGCCCGGCACATTCACCTGCACCTCGGAGGTTAGTGTGTTATCCTCAACAGGCTTTTTACTGCTGCCACAGGAGTACAGGGCCAATACAAAAATAAAAAATATATAAGGTATAAAAGATCTCATGGAGTATATTGATTAATAATGCTTGCCTTCATTTAATAATGTCTGAAACCTTGCCAATTTCTTCAGAGAATACAAAGGTATCCATTTCCTTGGGTTTCTTCTGGCATGATTTAGAATGTTATTGAAAATGTGGTTCCTTCACCGGGTTTTGATCTTACGGTGATAAACCCTTTATGAAGATGCATGATCTGTCTTGAAAGGCTCAGGCCGATCCCGGATCCGTGTTTTTTAGAAGTGAAGAATGGCATAAAGATCTTATCAAGGATATCCGGCTTGATGCCAACACCATTGTCTTTGATATCAACAACTACCCTGCTATTGTTATTCACGGTTGCAAGTATGCTTATCTCTGCATCTTTCTTCCCTTTCACCGCATCCATTGCATTCAGGACCATGTTAATCATAACCTGGTCGATCAGGTCGGGATCAGCCGTGACCATCATATCGGGAGGAAATACTTTATTGCTGCAACTTATACCCATTTCATTCATTTTAGGGATCAGGAGTTGCTGTGAGCGCTCAAAGATCTCCGACACCTTAAAATACCTGAAGCTTGGTTTGGGTATCCGGGTGAGGTTCCGATATACTTCAACGAAATTCAGCAGGCCCTGGCTTCTTTTCTGAATGGTATTGATAGCACTCTGCACTCCTTCCAGGTCATCCTTATCAAGTGCTTTCATCAAAAGCTCGTCTTTATCTTCATCCAATAACATTTCCCGGACAGTAGCAGCCAGCGATGAGATAGGTGTGATGGAGTTTGTGATCTCGTGCGTAAGCACACGAATAAGTTTTTGCCAGGATTCAATTTCCTTTTCATCCAGCTCGGAGCTAATATCCTGCAAACTAACCAGGATGTAATCTTCTCCCCGCATCCGGAACTCGGTGGCATAGGCGGAGATCTGCAGAAGCTCATCCTTTATGGACAAGCGAATGAGCGTCCGCTCACCGGCTTTCAGATTTAACAGAGTTTCAGGAAGTCCTTCTTTCACCGACTCCAGGTCAGAGATGAACCTTACGTTTCTTACCTTAAGAAGACGTTTAATGGCATTATTGAACAGATCAACTTTGCCATTGCGGCTGTATGCAATAATCCCGATGCTAACATGTTGTACAACAGTCTGCAGATAATAAAAATTTTCTTCCTTTTCAGCCCTGTATTTCTTAAACTCCTCAATGACTTCCATGAATGATCTGTTGAGATCATCAAAACTCTTTCCCAGGCCCTGATCAGTAAAGGAACTCGAGAAATCGGAATGTTTAATGCTTTGGAGAAATTGGCTCAGTTTTCTGTTCGTTCTTTCAACATAGCGGATCAGAAAAATAACCTGGATCAGGATTACCCCTATGAGGATCACTGCTGTAACATTAAACCTTGTTTTATCTACCAGATAGAAGAGTAGAAAAAATAAGAGTGCCAACAGCAATAATCTCAATACAACCTGTATGCGAAAGCGCCTAAATACCATATTTCTCTATTCTTCTGTATAGTGAAGCACGTGTTAGTCCGAGTTCTTTAGCTGCCTTGCTGATATTTCCCCCGTGTTTATCAATGACTTTACGGATCAGCATTTTTTCAGTTTCCTCCAGATTCATATTAGAGGTACTGATGGTACCTGTTGATGTATCTTCAACAGGCGAGAGAAAAAAGTCAGAGGGTTGAAGAATGTTTGACTCACTCATGATCACAGCACGTTCAACTGCATGCTGCAGCTCACGAATGTTACCAGGCCAATTATGCTTCTCAAGCCTTTTAAAGGTTGAGGCGTTAAGCCTTTTGGAAGGCATTTTATATTTCCTGGAATAAATATCCAGGAAGTACTCAACCAGATCCGGAATGTCTTCAGGTCTCTCCCTTAAAGGAGGAACGTGAATTTCCACTGTATTCATCCTGTATAAGAGGTCCTGTCTGAATTTACTTTCATTCACCATCTGGTAGAGTGGCATGTTGGTTGCACTCACAAGGCGTATATCAATGGGAATTTCCTTATTGGTTCCCAATCGGACAACATACCTGCTCTGAAGCACGCTTAAAAGCTTTGATTGCAATGAAAGTGACAGGTTTCCAATCTCATCCAGGAAGATGGTTCCTTTGTTTGCTGCTTCAAATCGTCCGGCACGGTCCTCTTTTGCATCTGTAAAAGCACCCTTCTTAAAACCGAACAATTCACTTTCGAAGAGTGATTCGCTGATGGCCCCCAGGTCAACACTGATAAAGACTTCATCATTCCTGGCTGAAGCCATATGTATTGCGCGGGCAATAAGCTCTTTTCCGGTTCCATTTTCACCAAGGATCAATATATTGGCATCTGTAGCAGCAACCTTTCTAACGGTCTCCATCACTTTTTGCATTGCAAGGGAATCGCCGATAATGGTTCTGTGCGAACGATTCTGGTCGGCGATTATCACTTTTTGTTTTGTGCGAAGGCTTTCCAGTTCTACTTTTGATTTCCTAAGTTGAAGGGAAGTTGTTATTGTAGCTACCAGTTTTTTATTGTCCCATGGTTTCAGCAAAAAATTGGTCGCACCTTCTTTTATACCCTGGACAGCAAGTTCAATGTCACCATAACCGGTAATAAGAATAACTACAGTTGCCGGATCGATCTCGAGAATCTTGTTCAACCACATAAAACCTTCCTTTCCGCTTGTGGCATCCCTTGAGAAATTCATATCCAAAAGTATGACATCATAGGTCTCGTTATGCATCAGGTCCGGAATGTTTTCTGGGTTCTCTTCCGTATGTACAATGCTGATGTGTTGCTTTAGGAAAAGTTTCGCCGCCAGCAAGACATCCCTGTCGTCGTCGATGATGAGAATCTTTGCTTCCATTTTGTTCATAAGCCCTGGTTTTATTGTCAGATGACCTATACTACCAATTATCGTGCAAGAATATATAACTGCTTGATAGCAAACGCATATTAATATCTAATAAGACTCATCCGCCTGCAGGAACAGGTAAATTTATGAATATTGTTCGTATTTGTACAGAATAATGATCGATTATGGACATAGTGGGGTAAACTTTCAATAATACGTCCCCACATCACACTGTTATAGAACCCCTTACGAAAAGTGGCACAGATTTAGTTAAAAATTGTTAAACCAAATTATTATTAAAATGGATCGACAAATCAAAAAAAAGAAATGGACAACAAAGCGTATCTTAACGATAGGAGCCATTGTTGCTTTTCTTGTATTTCTTGTATATCTTTTTTTCTTCCGGGATAAACAAAGCAGGTTATATGTAAACAAGGATCAATTAAGCATTGCTACGGTTATTGAAGACAAATTTCAGGAATTCATCCCCGTGGATGGAATAGTATTCCCGAAGAATACTGTTTACATAGATGCAGTACAGGGAGGGATCGTTGAGGCTGTTTACGTCGAGGACGGGGCCATATTAATAAAAGGAGATCCCATCCTTAAACTGATGAACGCCAATATGGAGCTCCGTACCATGGAGCAGGAGACACGTATGCTGGATGCTATCAACAACCTGCAGAACACGAAAATACATCTGGAACAAAGCAAGTTCATCAGGGAAAAAGAAATTGCCGAGCTTACCTATTTGCTACAGCAGGCAGAGATCGATTACGAGCGTAAAAAGCAACTGATAGAGAGCCAGGTCATATCCAGAAAAGAATGGGAAGACGCCGAGCGTAATTTTGCAGGCCTGAAAAGGCAACTGGAACTTAGTAGAGAACTGCAAAAACTCGATTCGGTGTTTTCATACTCGCAGATACGGCAGATCAACGAATCTATTTACCGGATGGGAAACAACCTGGAATTGTTGAGAAAAACCATTGAAAGCCTAAATATTAAAGCTCCTGCAGCCGGGAAGCTATCTTCATTCAGCGCTGAAATAGGTGAAATCAAACAAGCCAGTGAACACCTTGGTCAGATAGACATGATGGACGGATACAAGCTGAAGGCCAGAATTGATGAACGTTATATATCAAGGGTGTTTGTAGGGCAGGAAGCCGAATTTGACTTCAACAAAAAAACGTACAAATTAAAGATCAACAAGATCTACACAGATGTAGTGAGTGGTACTTTCGAGGTTGACCTCCTGTTTGACGGTGGATATCCTGCCGTGATCAAACGCGGACAAACGGTACAGCTCAGAGTGATCTTCAGTAGTGCCAGTGATGCCATCATTGTAAAGCGGGGTGGATTCTTCCAGGAAACTGGTGGCAACTGGATATACGTGGTAGATCCCTCAGGAAGCTATGCAGAAAAAAGAGAGATCCGCATTGGCCGCCAGAACACACGTTATTATGAGGTAAAAGGTGGACTTGATCCCGGCGAAAAGGTGATTGTTTCATCCTATAAATCCTTTGGGAGTAAAGACAAACTAATATTCAGAAACTGACCCGACATAATAATCACCCCTTAAATCACTTCAATATGAAAGAAGTTGTAATCCTAATCCCTGATATTGATGTGGAACAAAACATCGAAATAGAAGTCAGGATCAATGGTCGCAAGAAAACCCTGCAATACAGGGTGGAATTGCTCACCTGGGAAGGCAATGATGACCTGCCTGCCGACCCTGTACCAATATTAAAAAGGAAAATAGAAGAATATGATAAGGACTGGGAGCTGATGGAGATCGGTGCACCGGGAAAGGAAAATATACCCTTGATGTTCCGTAAAAAGCCTGATACGCTTAGTATTTAGATTCCAAGTTCCAAAAAACAAAATCCAATGAAATTTCATAATCCAGGAACTTAAACGCCAGTAATTCAATTATGCTCATTAATTTCTTCAGGACCGCCTTCAGATATCTGATCAAGAGGAAAATCTATTCCCTCATTAATGTAACAGGACTGGCCCTTGGTATTGCCAGTTTCATCCTGATCATGATCTATGTAATGGATGAGCTTGGCTATGACCGTTATCATAAGCGCGCTGATGACATTTATCGTATCGCACAGCTCTATGATTTTGAAGGTGTAGGTGAGAATTCAGCAAGTTTGCTTTTTCCTGTAGCCTTTACCCTGAAAAATGAATATCCCGGTCTGGTTGAAAATATTTGCCGTGTTTATAACTTCCAGGCACCTCGAAGCCTCTTGGAGTATGGCGAGCAAAAATTCAATGAGTCTATGGTAAAGTATATGGGCTGGGAAAGCAATAATACTGCCATCGGCAAGAAGTTCAGATCACTTAACAGCGAAGAAAGGATAATTGGGGTTATCAACGATTTCCACGCTACTTCACTACATGAATTTTCAGGCCCCTTTGTTTTGAATATGAAGGAAAACCCCGTGAGATAGCATGGAACGTATCCTGGCTGGTGATCATCACAGTCCTGAAAGCCTGGCATGCATCGAAGACCAACCCGGTGGATACGCTTAAATACGAATAGGAATTGTAACTAAGTCATACATATATCGTCTTAAATTATATAATAAACCAAATAACACAGCAATGATTAAAACAGACAAATTAAGTAAGATCTTCAGGACTGATGAGATTGAAACCACAGCTCTGAATGAGGTAAGCTTTCAAGTTAAAAAAGGAGAATTTGTAGCTATAATGGGACCTTCCGGTTGTGGAAAATCCAC
>JAGLYE010000330.1 GCA_023132505.1 Bacteroidales bacterium
CTGCACGAGAAAGAAAACAGGTCGGCCCTGGAAGTGGTCATGACCATGTTACATGCCGGCGGTAAATTTGACAAGGGTTCCTATAAAGTATCAGGGGGATTGCACGGCGTTGGCGTTTCCTGTGTAAATGCGCTCTCATCCCACCTTAAAGCTACAGTATATCGGGAAGGAAAAGTTTTCGAGCAAGAATATGAGTACGGCAAACCGCTTTATGATGTGAAGGAAACCGGAAAATCAGATAAAACCGGTACCGTCGTCACATTTATTCCTGATAATTCCATTTTTACAGTTTCCAATTATGACTATAACATACTGGCTGCCAGGCTCAGGGAACTTTCTTTCCTGAACAAGGGGATACTCCTCAGCCTGAGAGATGATCGTCCTGCAAATGAAAACGGCGAAAAGCAATCAGACTCGTTCTACTCAAAAGAAGGATTGAACGATTTTCTTAAGTACCTCGATGCCACACGTGAAAGCCTGACGCCTGACCCCATCAACATGGAAGGCGAAAAGAATGGTTATCCCATCGAGATATCCATGCAGTACAATACTTCCTTCTCTGAAAATATCCATTCATACGTTAACAATATCAATACCCATGAAGGTGGCACCCACCTATCGGGTTTCCGCAGAGGCCTTACACGCACGCTTAAAAACTATGCTGATAAGTCGGGGATGCTGGCCAAACTGAAATTTGATATAAACGGGGATGACTTCCGTGAAGGTTTAACAGCCATTATATCCTTGAAGATGGCGGAGCCTCAATTCGAAGGGCAGACAAAGACCAAGCTCGGTAATTCTGATGCTATGGGCGCTGTTGACCAGATGGTAAGTGAGCACCTCACCCACTTCCTTGAAGAGCATCCTAAAGAAGCCAGAATCATCGTTAACAAGGTGATACTCGCTGCAACAGCCAGGCATGCTGCGCGCAAGGCAAGAGAGCTTGTACAGCGTAAGAATGTCCTTTCAGGAACCGGCTTACCAGGCAAACTTGCCGACTGTGAAGAAAAAGACCCGGCCTTATCTGAGATCTATCTGGTGGAGGGTGACTCTGCCGGCGGTACTGCCAAACAGGGCCGCGACCGTAAATTCCAGGCCATCCTTCCACTCCGTGGTAAAATACTCAATGTAGAAAAGGCAATGCAGCATAAGATCTTCGAAAACGAAGAAATTAAAAATATGTTCACTGCCCTGGGCGTATCAATAGGTACTGAAGAAGACACCAAAGCACTTAACCTCGAAAAACTTCGCTACCATAAGATCATCATCATGACTGATGCCGATGTGGATGGTTCGCATATCGCCACACTGATCCTTACTTTCTTCTTCCGTTATATGCGCGATCTCATCGAAAATGGATACGTATATGTAGCTACACCCCCACTCTACCTGATCCGTAAAGGAAAAGACGAACGCTATTGCTGGTCGGAAGAAGAAAGAACCAGAGTAGTCACGGAATTCAGTCCTGAGGGTGTTGAAAAAGGTGTTCATATCCAACGTTATAAAGGCCTTGGTGAGATGAATGCCGAACAGCTGTGGAACACAACCATGGATCCGGGATTCCGAACACTACGGCAAATTACCATTGAAAATGCAACCGAAGCCGATCGTGTATTCTCCATGCTGATGGGCGATGAAGTTCCTCCAAGAAGGGAATTTATCGAGAAGAATGCAAAGTATGCGAATATCGACGCATAGATGCGTAGGCAGTGGGCGGGGGGCTTTGGGTACCGGTTATGGGGCATGATGGTCGCTTGATTTGTTTTGAATAAATAGCCGCCATCCCAAATCAAATTTCGTCACATCCTATCTTAAATCGACAATCACCCAATCGAC
>JAGLYE010000331.1 GCA_023132505.1 Bacteroidales bacterium
TCCTCATCAGTGGCAAGCCATACGGTCTTTGCACCGGATGCCAGCTTTTTCAGGTCGCTGACAATATTTTTCTTGTCGCGGGCTATTTTATACTGCGGGATAAACCCGTTCTCTATGTCCACACCGATGTCGGTTTCCGACAGATCCATAACATGTCCGAAGCTGGATTTAACCAGGAAATCCTTGCCCAGGAACTTTTCAATGGTCTTTGCCTTGGCGGGTGACTCAACGATAACTAAATTCTTTGTTGCCATACTTATTAATACCAGAAATTAAAAAATGTACCCAAAAAATCGGGACAAATGTAATACAATAAAAATGTAACGAACATGGGAGAAACAATTTTTCAGCTGAATTGTTTCTATTACGGCATGTATTTTTCCTTATTTTTGCTGCCCGGACGGCATATTTTAAAGTATTGAAAAATAATAACATCCGATAATAATTATCACGGATTTGAAAGTAAAAAAGAAGGTATATATAGAAACCTACGGCTGTCAGATGAATTTCTCCGACAGCGAGATCGTGGCATCACTTATGCTGGATGAGGGCTATGAGATTATTGAGGATAGCGGTGATGCCGATGTGGTTTTGGTGAATACCTGTTCCGTCCGCGACCGTGCAGAGCAGCGTGTACGTAAGCGTTTGCGTGAACTGAAAGCCCTGAAGACTAAAAACCCCTTCCTTAAAATTGGTGTGATAGGATGTATGGCCGAAAGGCTTAAAGAACAATTGCTGGAAGAAGAACAATCTGTAGACCTTATCGTGGGACCGGATGCTTACCGCGATCTTTCTGCCTTGATAGACCAGGCGGATGAAGGACAGAAGGCCATCAATGTTATTCTGTCCACCAAAGAAACCTATTCCGATATCACCCCGGTAAGGCTCGACAAAAATGGCATCACTGCCTTTATTTCCATCATGCGTGGCTGTGAAAATTTTTGCACCTATTGCGTTGTCCCTTTTACACGGGGAAGGGAGAGGAGCCGCGACCCGCAAACCATCATTAGTGAAGCCGTGGACCTTTTTAATAAGGGCTATCGTGAGGTCACCCTGCTGGGGCAGAATGTGAATTCATATTTCTGGGATGAAAATGGAAAGCAGACCCGCTTTTTTGAGTTGCTGGAACAGGTGGCTGCCGTTAACCCTTTACTCAGGGTGCGCTTTGCCACCTCACATCCGAAAGATATCTCAGACGAATTACTGAAGGCTATCGGAAAGCAACATAACATCTGTGATGCCATCCATCTCCCCGTGCAGTCGGGCAGCAACCACATCCTCAAACTCATGAACAGGAAGTATACCCGTGAGTGGTATCTCGACAGGATTGCGGCCATCAGGAAATATATTCCGGGCTGTGCCATCTCCACTGATATTATTACAGGCTTCTGTACCGAAAAGAAGGAACACCACCAGGATACTATTTCTATCATGAAAGAGGTGAGCTATGATTATGCTTTCATGTTCAAATACAGTGAACGGCCTGATACCCTGGCCCAGAAGAAACTCGATGATGATGTGCCGGAAGCCGTGAAATCAGAAAGGCTCCGGGAGATCATCGATCTGCAGCAACAACTTTCCCATGAAAGTAATAAGAGGGATATTGGAAAAACATTTGAAGTTTTGGCAGAAGGATACTCAAAAAGATCCGATGATTTTCTCATGGGCAGAAACTCCAGGAACAAAGTGGTGGTTTTCCCGAAAGAAGACTTCGAAAAAGGGGATTATGTGTATGTGAAGGTTAGTGATTGCACTGCGGCAACCCTTATCGGTGAAGCGAAGCGCAGGAGGGTCAACCGCCAACCGCCTGCCCGCCGAAGCGAAGCGTAG
>JAGLYE010000332.1 GCA_023132505.1 Bacteroidales bacterium
CAAGTACTTCAAGTATTCCAAGTACTCAAAGTACTTCAAATATTTTAAGCATTTTAAGCCCTTTATTCATTTTTTCCTTACCTTTATGCGGCGATTTCACGATTATGGTAAAAGAAAAGGCATACACTTCCGGAGATACTGATGAATTGCTGAATGAGGGTAGAATGTTAGTATTGTTCAATGATAACCACAATACTTTTGATCATGTAATCGGTACCCTTATTGATTTATGTGAGCATGATCTGGTTCAGGCAGAACAATGTGCCCTGATCACTCATTTCAAGGGTAAATGCAGTGTGAAAAACGGAAGTTTTGATGATTTAAGGCCCATTCATGAAGAGATGGGACACAGGGACCTCACGGTTGAAATTCAGTAATTGTTTAATTAAATAGATCAAACATGTTCTGGCTGGTAGTTGTAACCCTGATAATTATAGGATTGGCATTTCTATTGCTGGAAATACTTGTTATTCCGGGTACAGGAGTTGCAGGTATTGTTGGTTTTATAGTCATCGGTATTGGGGTATGGCAGGCATATTCTTTTTATAATGCTTACACAGGCCACTGGGTACTTGCCGGCACGATACTGGGGACTGTGGCTGTGCTGGTTTATTCACTACGTGCAAAAACATGGCGCAGGGTGATGCTGAAATCTGAGATAGAAAGCAAGGTGAATATCATTGACGAAGAGAACCTGAATCCCGGTGATGCAGGCAAGAGTATTTCAAGACTTGTTCCGGGAGGGAAAGCCATTTTTAATAATGAGTTTTATGAAGTGCGCACCATGGGCAATTTTATCGATCCTGGTGTGGACATCGTTATAGTAAAAATTGAAGACCATAAAATATTTGTTAAACCAAAAGAATAATACACATGGAAACACAAGGAGTATGGATTATCGTTGCAATTGGATTCGGAGCGCTTTTTGCCCTCTGGCTGATCTTTTATTTTATTCCTGTTGGATTATGGTTCAAGGCACTCGTATCCGGTGTCAGGATCTCATTGCTTCAGCTGGTTTTTATGCGCTGGAGGAAAGTTCCGCCGCCAATTATTGTGAACAGCCTGATCGCATCCACCAAGGCAGGACTGGATCTGAACAGGGATGCTCTGGAAGCCCATTACCTGGCTGGCGGTCGCGTAAAATCAGTTGTAAATGCTTTGATCTCCGCTGATAAAGCCAATATAAGACTTTCATTTCAGGTGGCTACAGCAATCGACCTGGCGGGAAGGGATGTACTGGAAGCCGTACAGATGTCAGTTAATCCTAAAGTGATCGACACACCACCAGTTACAGCCGTTGCCAAAGACGGTATCCAGTTGGTTGCGAAAGCAAGGGTTACGGTCAGGGCTAATATCAAACAACTCGTTGGTGGAGCAGGAGAGGAAACAGTGCTTGCCAGAGTTGGGGAAGGTGTAGTGTCTTCAATCGGTTCAGCAGATTCTCACAAACTGGTACTTGAAAATCCGGATTCCATCTCCAGGGTGGTGCTGGAAAAAGGCCTTGATTCAGGAACGGCTTTCGAGATACTTTCCATTGATATTGCCGATATTGACATTGGTAAGAATATCGGTGCTGTATTACAGATGGATCAGGCCAATGCCGATAAGAACATTGCCCAGGCCAAAGCTGAGGAAAGAAGGGCTATGGCGGTAGCCAGGGAACAGGAAATGAAAGCGAAGGCACAGGAAGCCCGCGCCAATGTGATACAGGCCGAAGCAGAGGTGCCAAAAGCCATTGCCGAAGCATTCCGGGAAGGAAACCTTGGCATAATGGATTACTACAAATACAAAAATATTATGGCCGACACGCA
>JAGLYE010000333.1 GCA_023132505.1 Bacteroidales bacterium
ATCATCCACTCACCGGCTGAAGCGCTTCAGGCACTTGAAGATAAAATTATAGGAGGCTAAAAGATGAAAAACGAAATATTATCAGACATTATAAATGAGGCAAATATTGTTTACAAGAAAACCCCTCTGATGACGGATAACATCCTCAGCTATTGTCCGGGCTGCGGCCATGGCACGGCACACCGCATCACCATGGAGGTACTTGAGGAACTCGGTGTTTGGCATGATGCAATCGGGATCGCCCCTGTGGGATGCTCCGTACTTGCCTACGAATTTATGAATATTGATATGCTTCAGGCTGCCCACGGCCGTGCTCCCGCACTGGCCACAGGCATCAAGCGTTGCTGGCCACATAAGGTGGTGTTCACCTACCAGGGCGATGGTGACCTTGCTGCCATCGGAACCGCAGAGACCATCCATGCATGCAACCGGGGTGAAAACATTGTGATCATCTTTGTGAACAACGGTATTTACGGGATGACCGGCGGTCAGATGGCCCCCACTACCCTTCCGGGGATGAAATCTTCAACATCACCTTATGGCCGTGACATTCATATTATGGGAAACCCACTAAAAATCACTGAACTGGTGGCAGAACTGCCAGGTGTCAGGTCTGTGACAAGGCAGTCGGTGCATACGCCCGGCAATGCAAGAAAAGCAAAACGGGCCATCAAGAAAGCCTTCGAAAACCAGTTGAAATTTAAGGAAGGCCTGAACTTTGTAGAAGTCGTTTCCAACTGTAATTCAGGCTGGAAAATGACCCCGGTAAATTCCAATAAGTGGATGGAAGAAAATATGTTCCCCTTCTTTCCCCTGGGCGATATCAAAGTGGATGGTGAAATCGTAAATAAGTAAAACTGAATATCATGACAGAAGAAATCATTATAGCAGGTTTTGGCGGACAGGGTGTACTCTCGATGGGTAAGATCCTGGCATATTCGGGCATCATGCAGGACCAGGAAGTAAGCTGGATGCCATCCTATGGCCCCGAAATGCGTGGTGGTACTGCAAACGTGACAGTGATCCTGAGCGACGAACGTATCAGTTCACCAATCCTCACCGAATATGATACTGCCATCATCCTCAACCAGCAGTCGATGGATAAATTTGAGAAAGCCGTCAAGCCGGGCGGCCTGCTCATTTATGATGGCAACGGCATAAGCCGCCATCCCGAAAGGAAAGATATACGCATTTTCCGTATCGATGCTGCTGATGAAGCGGCCAGTCTGGGTTTAACCAAGATCTTCAACATGATCGTGCTGGGTGGATACCTGAAAGTAAATCCCGTGGTGCAACTTGAAAATGTACTCAAAGGCCTCAAGAAATCACTCCCCGACAGGTACCACCATATGATCCCCGATAACGAAAAAGCAATTCTGCGAGGCATGGAAATCATTCATGCGGTGGAGTAAACCATAGAGATATAATCTGAAAGCCCCTTGTTTACATGGGGCTTTTTTATTCCCAAAACAAACCCTACCTTTACATATTAAAGAACAGGACACTCAGTATGGCTAAGAAGAAATACAGACCAGTGCCACGATATTACGGCTTCAGGATCTATGCAATCTCTACGATATTATTTTTGTTTCTGGTATCCCCGATTACCGGCATCCTCCTGATAAAGCATGCCCCTGACCTGCAGAAATACCGGACCGGCGACTATAGCTTTAACCTGCCCGACAGTATCCATATTTCACCGGATACGATTGCGATAGCATACAGTGAGGCTGACAGTAATTCAGCCAATAATCCTATACAGAACACTTCCTTTGCATTTGAAGGTGATTCATTGACTTTTATTGTTGAAA
>JAGLYE010000334.1 GCA_023132505.1 Bacteroidales bacterium
AGTTGATTTTCAGCGAAATAAACGTACCTTCGCCGCCAATTATGGTATTATTTGAAGAAATGGGCCTGGATGCAAGTTTGTTAAAGGCCGTAAAAGAATTGGGCTTTGAAAGCCCCACCCTGATACAGGAAAAGGTCATTCCCAGGATACTCACTGAAAAAATCGACCTGATCGCTCTCGCACAAACGGGTACCGGGAAAACTGCAGCATTTGGTTTGCCCCTTATTCAGATGGCTGATATTTCATCGCAGGATATTCAAGGACTTATATTATGCCCTACCCGCGAACTGTGTATGCAGATCACCAATGATCTGAAGACATTTTCAAAGTATGAAAAGGGCTTTAAGGTGGTGCCTGTATATGGTGGTGCAAGCGTAGAAACCCAGATCAGAAGTGTGAAGAAAGGTGCCCAGATCGTTGTTGGAACCCCCGGCAGGATGCTGGACCTCATCAAGCGGAAAGTTGTAAAAGTTGGTAAGATCCGTTGGCTGGTTCTCGATGAAGCTGATGAAATGCTCAATATGGGTTTTAAAGAAGATCTGGATGCTATTCTGGCCGGCACCCCGGCTGACAAACAAACCTTTTTGTTTTCGGCAACCATGCCAAAGGAGATCCTCAGGATCGCTGATAATTACATGCATCAGCCTGACGAGATATCTGCCGGGAAAAAGAATGTAGGTGCCGATAATGTACATCATGAGTATTATGTTGCGCAGGCCAAATACAGGTATGAAGTATTGAAGCGGATCGCAGATATGAACCCCAAAATATACGGGATAGTATTTTGCCGTACACGCCGTGAAACCAAAGAGGTTGCCGATAAGTTCATGAACGACGGCTATAATGCCGATGCATTGCATGGCGACCTTTCTCAGTCGCAGCGTGATTATGTGATGAACCGCTTCAGGAAAAAGAGTCTTCAGATGCTTGTGGCTACGGATGTTGCTGCACGCGGACTGGATGTGAATGACCTTACACACGTGATCAACTATAACCTCCCGGATGAGCTGGAAGCATATATTCACCGGAGCGGGCGTACCGGAAGGGCCGGAAAAAGCGGAATTTCAATTGCAATTGTCCATACAAGGGAAACCAGAAAGATCAGGGACCTGGAAAAAATAACAGGCAAATCCTTTAAAAGAAAACCAATACCTGATGGCAGGGCAATTTGCAAGAAACAATTATTCACGCTGGTCGATAAGGTGGAAAAGGTGCAGTTAAATGAAGATCAGATAGGGGAATTCCTGCCCGAGATATATAAGAAACTTGATTGGCTGAGCAGGGAAGACCTTATTAAACACTTTGTCTCGGTCGAGTTTAACCGTTTTTTATCCTACTATAAAAATGCCCCTGACCTGAACGTTGACGCTGAAAGAATTCCGGAGGGGAAAGGAAGAAATAAAAGGGATAAGAGGGGTAAACAGGAGTTTTCACGTTTCTTTATCAACTTGGGAAAACTGAATAAGCTAAATGCTTCCAAGTTGATTGGCCTGATAAATGATGCTACCCACACAAGGGATATTGAGATCGGAAAAATCGATATTTTGAAGAAATTTTCCTTCTTTGAAATTGAGAAACATCACGAAAAGGATGTTTTAAAGGCTTTTGAAGAAGGAGTGAAGTTTGAAGGGCTAAGGGTTGCTGTAGAAATATCGAAACCTGATCATGCCAAAGACAAGGGGACATATAAAAAGAAAGAACGTCCTTTCAAAAAGTATGAGCGGTCGGGAAAGAAGGGTGGTAAGAAAAAATCTTATAAGAGGAAGTAGGGGAAGTACTTGAAGTACTTGAAGTACTTGG
>JAGLYE010000335.1 GCA_023132505.1 Bacteroidales bacterium
AGTGGCTTCACCATTGTTTATGACAAAGATGAAGACAAGCCTATTGCCGACGGTTTTTACTTCACCTTCGCATATCCCGGTTTCTCCGGTGAAGACTTGCTGAATGAGCTGATCTATTATGGCATTAGTGCCATTTCCCTTGCCATCACCGGCAGTACACGCCTCGAAGGTATCCGTGCCTGCGTAAGCCTGGTAAAAAGAGATCAGTTCCCTGATCTGGAATATCGGCTGACGAAGTTTCATCAAGATCATCCGATAGAATAGAGAATAGAGAACAAGGGACAAGGAACAAGGAACAAGGAATAAGAATAAGAATAAGAATGGGGAAGGAGATCCGAATTTTTTCCCCCTGCACCCTGTATCCTGCACCCTGCACCCATTAATTTATATCCATTATAAATTACTTTTATTGGATTCTAAATTAAGGGATCCTACCCAATCGGTTTAGCTAAAAATTGTACATTCGCATCACTTTTTATCAGTAGATTTATCTAACCTAACAAACGATAAAATGGCAAAATTCAAGGGAGCAATTGTTGTTGACGTAGAGCGTTGCAAAGGTTGTGAAATTTGTGTTGGCGCTTGTCCGCAAGATGTGATCGGCATGGCCAATGAGGTGAATATCAAAGGCTACAAGTATGCCTATATGGTTAATCCGGAGTCTTGTGTCGGATGTGCCAACTGTGCTGTTGTGTGCCCTGATGGCGTTATCACGGTTTACCGTAAAAAAATAGAACAATAATTCAGTCAAAATACAATAAGAATGGGCGAATTAAAGCTAATGAAAGGCAATGAGGCGATAGCAGAAGCAGCTATCCGTGCCGGTGTGGATGCCTATTTCGGCTATCCCATCACCCCGCAGTCGGAGGTGATCGAGTACCTGATGGCAGAAAAACCCTATGAAACTACAGGGATGGTGGTGCTTCAGGCAGAAAGCGAAGTGGCCGCCATCAATATGGTTTATGGGGCTGCAGGAACCGGGAAAAAGGCCATGACGTCTTCCTCCAGTCCGGGCATCAGCCTGAAACAGGAAGGGATCTCATATATGGCAGGAGCAGAATTGCCCTGCGTAATCATCAATGTGGTAAGGGGTGGCCCCGGCCTTGGCACCATCCAGCCATCACAGGCCGACTATTTCCAGGCTGTGAAAGGCGGAGGGCACGGCGATTACCATACGATTGTGCTGGCCCCTGCATCAGTGCAGGAAATGGCCGATTTTGTATCCAAAGGCTTTGACCTGGCCTTTAAATACCGTACTCCCGTTATGATCCTCAGCGACGGACTGATCGGGCAGATGATGGAAAAGGTTATCATGCCTGAACATACCCCCAGATGGACCGACGAGGAGATCATTGAAAAATGGCCCTGGGCTACTACCGGTAAGCCTGACAGCCGTGAGCGGAATATCATTACTTCCCTCGATCTGGATTCCGGCAGGCAGGAACAGCATAACATCCATCTGCAGAAAAAATACAAAGAGATACATGAGAATGAGATAGAATTTGAAGAGTTCATGTGCGATGATGCCGATTACCTCTTTGTAGCTTATGGCTCCAGTGCACGAATCGCACAGAAAGCCATCAAGCTCGGACGTGAGAAAGGCATCAAGGCAGGCCTGCTGAGGCCCATCACCCTATTTCCTTTCCCGAGCGAAGCTATCCAGCGGCTTGCCACACAGGTTAAGGGCATACTGTCGCTGGAACTCAGCGCCGGGCAGATGGTTGAAGACATCCGTCTTGCTGTTGGGTGCAATGTTAAAGTAGAACATTTTGGGCGCAT
>JAGLYE010000336.1 GCA_023132505.1 Bacteroidales bacterium
GAAAGCCTGACAAAAGAAGAAAAAGAACTGCTTTTCAATCAAAGTAATAAAAAATAAAAACAGATGAAGAAATATCTACTTATAGGTCTGATCCTAAGCTCTATCACAGCTATTGGTTTTGCACAAGAAAATGAGTTGCATGCATTTGAACTTGATCATCAAGGCGTATATCCTTTAAAAGACATGGCTGAGAGCCCTGTTTTTGTTGATTACAATATTTCTTTCGAGGCAACACCTCAGAATGAGCCTACTGTCAGGATAAGCCGGACTAATCCCAACATTGTAGTAGCGGCCTGGCGTGATTTTCGCCTGGGCTGGCAGGAACCCAATGTAGTACGCCGTATCGGGTATGCTTATTCCCATGATGGGGGCATCACATGGTCGGAAAGCTTTCTTATCCCCGATCCTTTGCCAAACCATCTTTCACAGAGTGACCCGGTACTGACAAGTGATGCCTCAGGTCATTTCTACCTGAGCAGTACTTCCAGGCAGCCGGTAGTCAATTATAACCGTGACATGCTGTTATATAAGTCAACTGACAATGGTGAGACTTTCGAGCTGCATGCTGTTGCAGTTCCCGGTAGCGGTATGCAGGGAGAAGACAAAGAGTGGATCTTCTGTGATCCCGTGTCAACAAATCCCACCTACGATAATGTGATGATCGTATGGCGAAGCTTTGGCTCCGATTACGGAATCAAATTCAGAAAATCAGATATTGGGGGTGCAAACTGGGGGCCAACACTTAAAGTTGGTGATAATTATTCAGGACAGGGGGCAAACGTTGCTACGGGCACCAATGGTAATATATATGTTGTATGGTGGGATGGCGGACTAAAATACGACCGAAGCATGGATGGCGGAAACAGCTTTGGCGCAGATACATATATCAGCACTTACAGCTCACAGTCCAATATGAGCTTCCCTTTTATATGTGTGGATTATTCAGAAAAACCCTCCAGAGGCAATGTTTATGTTGTATGGGCCGACAGGCGGAATGGTAATGATGATATCTGGTTCCAGCGTTCAACAGACCATGGCGATTCATGGATGAACCAGCCAATACTGGTAAATGATATTACCCTGAACCACCAATACTGGCCTGCTATTCAATGCGATGACAACGGCAGGATCGCTGTCATATATTATGATGAACGCGAAGGGCCAAACGAAATGAATGCATATCTTGCCTATTCTGACGATGAAGGAAATACATGGACAAACAACAGGCTGAGCAATGAAACTTTCAGCGGTCTGACCCCAAACAGTAATGTCCGGTTCGGGGATTATATCGGCATTGATGCCTATGATGGTAAGATCGTGCCTGTTTGGACTGACGACCGTGCAGGTAGCTATAACCAGGAGATCTTCACGGCAGTGGTTAATATACCTGTCTCAGTTTCTGAGAATAAGATCGAAAATGAAGCATTCACCCTTTACCAGAACTACCCTAACCCCTTCACTGATATCACAACCCTGCACTTTGACCTGCATGAGCAAATGCATGTCAGGATCGAAGTTTTCAACATGACAGGACAACTGCTTGATATTCCTGTGAATGCTATCATGGGAAGCGGCAAGCACCAGCTTAGCTGGTCAGCTTCAGGATTGCCCCCCGGCATTTACTACCTTAAACTTTCATCCGGCAAGGCAGTCTCTTATTTAAAGATGACACACCGATAAGATATCGCTTAATGAGCAATAGGCAAACAAAGAACAGAAAAGGTTTGATCAGCAGCATTTTATGGCTGATCAATATTATTTC
>JAGLYE010000337.1 GCA_023132505.1 Bacteroidales bacterium
GATGTTTTTTCCTTTTATCCTCCTTCAAAGCAAAAAACGACGAGGATATATTTGGGAAAGGATGATACGATCGGATACACTGATGATAACTCTGTACCGGAAAAATATACGGAAGGGAAGCCATACTTCCTATTCACCGGCACCATCGAGCCCAGGAAAAACCTTTCAATTTTGCTTAAGGCTTTTGAAATATTTAAAAGCCACACAATGTCACCTCACATGTTGCTTATTACAGGGCAAAAGGGCTGGAAGAACAGGGCATTTTTCAACGAGCTTGAACATCATCCGTTCCGGGATGACATCCTCTTATGCGGCTTTGTTGAGCGTAAGGATTTGTCCGGCCTGTACAGCCATGCCACTGCATTTGTCTTTCCATCCATTTATGAAGGATTCGGATTACCTGTTGTTGAAGCCATGTCGTGCGGCACACCCTGCCTGCTATCAAACACTTCCAGTCTGCCAGAGGTTGGAGGTGATGCTGCATTATATTTCAATCCCATGGAAGCAAAAGAAATTGCCGATAGCATGATCAAGATCGTTTCGGATGATAAATTGCGTGACGATCTCTCTGATAAAGCATTCAAACAGGCAGAAAGCTTTAGTTGGGACAGCTATTGCAAGGTATTTGACATGGAAATAAGAAAGCTGATAAAAACATGAAGATCCTTTTCATACTCGAATTATACTATCCAAATATCGGAGGCATAGAGAAACTTTTTAAATCTCTGGCGGAAAAGCTGGTGGAAGAAGGTTATTCAGTCACAATCATCACAACAAGGTTCCGGAAAGATCTTCCCCTTAATGAAACCATAAATGGTGTAAAGATCAAGCGCCTGCGGATCTCGTCACGTTTCCTGTTTACCTTTTTCGGGATATTTGGCATGCTAAAGGAAGCCCGTAAATGCTATATCATACACACAACATCCTTTAACGCGGCATTCCCTGCAAGGCTGGCTGGCTGGTTTGCCAGGAAAAAGGTCATTATCACTTTTCATGAAGCCTGGGGGAGTTTGTGGTTCAGGCTGCCTTTTGCCGGATTTATAAGCAAACGCCTTTTTTTCTTTTATGAATGGTTCATCCTGCACCTTGGTTTTCACCATTATATTGCTGTTTCTGACTATACCGCTGACTGCCTGGCCAGGCTGGGTGTTAAAAAGCATAAGATAAGCCGGATATATAATGGACTGGATTATGCAACTTATGAACCGGGTGATTATACGCCACCAGATAATTTTGTTTTCACATACTTTGGAAGGCTGGGCATCTCCAAGGGCCTTGACATTATTCCGGATGCCGCACAGGATTTCCTGGAAAGTCATCCTGATGCCCATCTCAAAATGATCATACCGAAAAGGCCGAAAGGAATGTACAGAAAGATCAGGAATCTGCTTAAGAAGATTCCGGCGAACCGCATTACCTTGCTGCACAACCTTCGCGATACAGACCTGCACAAAGAACTGCATCACTCATCCTGCATTATGATACCCTCTTACAGCGAAGGCTTCTGCTTTGCAGCCGCCGAAGCCATTGCCATGGGTATCCCTCTCATCTCATCCGGCAAAGGAGCCCTGGCCGAAGTGGTGTCAGGAAAACATATCACCATGGAAAGCCAGGATGGTAAAGGTTTGTCAGATGCACTTGAAAAAGCATATGCCGGAAATTGGGAAGTAACTCCCATCAGGCGGTTTGATTTTGATGATACGGTGAGAGACTATTTGGGGTTATACCAGGGATACTGGATACTGGATACTTGAT
>JAGLYE010000338.1 GCA_023132505.1 Bacteroidales bacterium
ACATTTTATTCATCACTTTAAAAACAAGGGTGGTTTCATCAAAAGGAAAACTTTCGGTAGTTCCCTTCCTGGATAAACAATACTCACGAAGCTCTTCTATGTTCATATTACTACTGATTACTATCTGCTTAGTATACTTTTAAGAAGATATTTATAAAATAAACCGTCATTGCTATGTAAAAAATACATTAATTTTGCCAACTGTAAGAACAGGGATACAACATACGGCAATTGACTTTAATCAATTGCCTTGATTTTTAAATGGCCCTGGCCTTATCTTTGTAGAAACAAATATATGCAAATATGGCTTTAAAGAGAAAAACCTCCGACCTGAAAAAGAGGATGCGCAACGCTCTCCAGGGAGGTGGATCCAAAGCAATAGAAAAGCAGAAGGCGATAGGCAAGCTGACAGCCAGGGAACGTATCATTGCCCTGCTTGACCCGAGGTCTTTTCATGAATATGATATCTTCGTCGAACATGCGGCAAAGGATTTCGACATGGACAAAAAACACCTTCCAGGTGATGGTGTTGTTACCGGAACCGGGACTATCAGCGGGCACCCGGTCTGCATCTACGCACAGGATTTCACTATTGCAGGTGGTTCGCTTGGTCTGGCCCATGCCCGGAAGATCACCAAGATCATGGACCATGCCATGAAGCTGAACGTGCCCATCATTGGGATCAACGACTCAGGTGGTGCCAGAATTCAGGAAGGGGTGAATTCACTTGCCGGTTATGGTGAGATCTTTTACCGTAATACACAGGCCTCCGGGGTAATCCCCCAGCTCTCTGTGATCCTTGGCCCCTGTGCCGGTGGAGCAGTGTACTCCCCTGCCCTCACCGATTTCGTTTTTGTTGTGGATAATATCTCCAAGATGTTCATTACCGGACCGGAGGTGATCAAAACTACCATAGGGGAAGATATTTCGATGGAAGCCCTCGGTGGTGCAAGAGTGCATTCCGAAATTACGGGTAATGCCCATTTCTTTGCTGAAAGCGAACAGGAATGTTTCGACCAGGTCAAGGAATTGATCACCTTCATACCCTGGAACAATCAAAAGAAAGCCGATGCATTTCCGAAGAAAGCTCCCCGCACGCGTACATACAATATTGATACTGTCGTTCCAACCGACCCCAAGCAACCTTATGACGTAAGGCATGTGATCAAATCGATCTGCGACGACAGCGATTTCTTTGAGATACAGGAGCTGTTCGCCGCCAATATCGTGATCGGCTTTGCAAGGCTGAAAGGCGAAACCATTGGTTTTGTTGCTAACCAGCCGCTGGTTCTTGCCGGGGTACTTGATGTGGATTCCTCCGACAAGGCAGCACGTTTTATCCGTTACTGCGACGCATTTAACATCCCATTGGTGACTCTCGTCGACCTGCCTGGATATCTTCCGGGTGTTGACCAGGAGCATGCCGGCGTGATCCGGCATGGCGCCAAAATGCTTTATGCCTATTCTGAGGCAACAGTACCAAAGCTGACCGTTGTCCTGCGTAAAGCTTATGGCGGTGGATATATTGCCATGTGCTCACACCATTTGCGTGCTGATTTCGTATTTGCGTGGCCAACAGCCGAGATCGCTGTTATGGGGCCTGAAGGCGCTGCCAATATCATCTTCCGTAATGAGATCAAAAATGCCGAGCATCCGGATGAGGTCAGAAAGCAAAAGATTAAAGAATACAAAGACAAATTTGCTAATCCATACGTGGCCGCGGCACATGG
>JAGLYE010000339.1 GCA_023132505.1 Bacteroidales bacterium
TCGAATATTAAAATTTAACCGGACACCAGTAATTTGAATTTTGAAGTTTTTTTGAATTTTGTTTTTTGAAATTTGAATTTTAATTAATGAAACAATCCACACTCAGATCAGATGGCCTGCTCCTGCTTACCTCATTAATCTGGGGCCTGGCATTCGTTGCCCAACGGAAAGGGATGGAATATGTAGGGCCATTCATCTTTAACGGCATCCGCTTTGCCCTGGGGGCGATGGTCATCCTCCCATTCATATTCTTATCAAAAACTAAGCAGCCAACCAGCCAGCAGCCAACAGCTGGCAGCAAATATTTAATTTATGGCGGGATAATCCTCGGACTCACGGTTTTTGGTGGTGCCACTCTGCAGCAATACGGCCTGGTATACACCACCGCCGGGAATGCCGGATTTATCACCGGTCTTTATGTTATGTTCGTCCCTATTTTGGGATTATTTCGAAAGCAATTCCCACACTTCACGGTGTGGATTGCTGCTTTACTTGCTGTGATTGGTTTGTATTTCCTGAGTGTCACAGAAAGCTTTACCCTTGTATTCGGTGACATGCTGGTCCTGTTCGGAGCCGTATTCTGGGCTGCACATGTAGTGATCATCGGTGTGCTTTCCCCTAAGGTTAATGCACTTAAACTGGCTTTGATCCAATACATAGTGTGTTCGGTACTTAGCATAATTGTTGCCCTCGCAATCGAAACAAATACCCTTGATGATATCATAAAGGCAACAATCCCCATTCTATACGGGGGTATCCTTTCTGTTGGGATTGCTTATACTCTGCAGGTCATCGCGCAGAAAAAGGCCCCTCCGGCACATGCTGCTATCATACTCAGCCTGGAGGCTGTTTTTGCAGCTTTTGGTGGCTGGCTGGTGCTGAATGAACAACTGGGGAACCGGGAGATCCTGGGATGCGGATTCATGCTGCTAGGTATCCTTGTAGCGCAATACTGTTCACTTACGAAACGGAAATGCTAAGGCGGAAAATTCCTGCTGCCTTCTCTCATGTAAAAACCGTAATTTTATGGCGGGAAATGCGTTATTTACACCCGAAACAGTAAATATGATATGATGAGATTAATTGCGTTTTGCATCCCTGTATTTTTTCTTCTTTTTATAAACTCCACTTATTCACAGGACATTGGGTTAAAATCCGAAATCAATAATGATAATGTTACCACAGTTGTCACTGATGATCCTGTATTCGAATTCAGGAGTGCCGTTGGAGAACTTGTCCTGTTAAAAAACCACAGTGGCCTGCTGCCACTCGATATTGACCAGGTAAACTCTATAGCACTAATCGGGCCAACACTTTTTTCCCCGCGGATAAAAGGGATTGGAAGTTCACAAATGGATCCACATTCTTCCATTTCCCCTTACGAAGGAATCACAAACCTGCTTGGTGATTCGGTGTTTCTATATACAGCCCAGGGGGTGAATATGCGGAACGATATTACACCGCTCGACACTTCTATTGTGTTTATCGGGCAGGGCGTCAATGGGTTTTCTGCAAAGTATTATAATAACCTGAAGGCTTCCGGTACTCCGGCGAAATTTGCAACAGATAAACAAATTGATTTTAACTGGGGGACAAACACTCCTTATCCGGAAATAGATTCAACAGCTTTTTCTGTTAAATGGGACGCGACGCTCATCCCACAGCATGGTCCGGTAAAGGTAAAGCTGAT
>JAGLYE010000034.1 GCA_023132505.1 Bacteroidales bacterium
GCCGCAAAATTAGCAAGAAATTAATCCTCATTGAAAAAGCACACTAATTTATGCACAAAAGCCTGTTAATTCTAATTCGGAACAATTTATGTTTCATAATAAAATTTTAAATAGTTTTGTGCGTTGTAATACAAAAATGGGAATACCTCTTTTTTAAACCGTTAACACCTCAAATAAGATGATCAAGAGAATCTTAAAAATTACTGTCCTGGTAATGATTGCCCTGAGCCTGGGTTCGGGGATGTCAGGATGTAAAAGCAAGAAAAAACTGGTACGAGAGCAGGCTGCTGCAGAATATGCCAGGAAAGTGGAAACAGCAAAGCAAGACCTTCTGTCTATCATCAATGATGAAGGCAACATGAGCCTGCAAGAGAAAGAAAGCAAACTTCAGCGGGTGAAAGATATGAATATCAATGTACCTGAGATCCTTGCCCTGACCAGGGAAGCAGAAGAGGTCATCGAAGCTGAAAAGGAAGCCATGCGTAAAAAATGGGAGGAGGAGAATAAAAAGAAAACGGAGGCTGTCAGTCTCTCGCTGGCTGATTACTTTGCCCTTGTGGCAGGTGCTTCCAGCGTTAAAAATGCAAACATGAAGATCCATGAGGCCCTCAAGCTTTTTGCAAGCCCCAACACACCGGTACTGATCATCGTCAGTCAGGAAGGCGACCTTGTTGATTACGACAGGCCCACCACAGCAAAGAAATACCTGGAATACCTGAAAGACCAGAAAAAGAACCTGAATGAAATAGAAAACATCGAGTACGATGATAATGGTAAAATCAAATTACTTGAACTTATTAAAAAGGATTATTAGAAAATGAAACGATTAAGCCTGATTCTAATTATAATGACCGGTATGGCTTTTGCCTATACCTCACAAGCCCAAACTGACATCAGCCCTGAGAGAAAGCGTGCTATCGACAGTTTGGCCATGGAAAAGATCCGCGACCTTGGCAAGTACATCAGTATTATCGGCAATAAGCAAACACCTTTTTCCGAAGCCAAAAGGGTTATCGACCGCACACTGGAGCTTTTTGTTGAAGATGCCCAGATGGGAGTTTCATCCCTTTACAGGGAAGAAGTAGTTTATTATGGCATCAGGGAGTATCTTGAAAGGCTGATGTTGCTAAACTATGACAAAGTCAAAATCGAATGGTTTAACATACAATATATCAGCGACCTTGAACTTCAACCTGACGGGCGTTATGTGGGGGTGATCACCATCTTCCAGCGTTTTGAGGGCACCTCCGACGACGGGCTCATCTACAAGGATGTCACTAAAAAGGACATCACCGTTTATGTAGAGAGAAAACAAACCCAGATCGGCGGGAAGCTTATCGGCTTCTGGGATGTCCTTCTGGGCGATATCAGGGTTGTTGAAACCTCAAAATAATTTCTCATGCTCAAATTGATCCCGGCCCCGGCAATTATTATTTTGCTGGTGTGCTTATCGTATCATGCTCAAACCCAAACCTTCGGCGATTTCAAATATGACGAAACAGAGTTATATGCCGAAACCAAGCAGGTAAACCAGTTTTTCCGAAGGTTTAACGGAGAAGAAGATAAACAAGGGGAACGCCTTTACGAAAAAGATAAAGACTTCCGTACTTATAAACTGCGTAAAAAATACGTTCCATCGCTTTTCAACCTCGAAAGCAGCATCCTCAATAATGCAGGCAAGGAAAAATTCACCGAACTGGTACTCGATAAAAACATGCCGGTGTACCTCGATTTCCATGGTGGGGCCTGGTTATGTGAGCTTAACACTTTGTTCGTATATGAAGGCCGGGAACAGGAGCTTACCCTTTTCCTGGTGCTGCAGGAAGAAATAGTAGGATCGAAATGGGTTATCGATGGTATATATTTTGAGCCTTTTTACGATCTGCTGCGAAAACCCGACAACAGCAACTTTAACGACAGCAAATTCCTCCATCCCCTAAGCCATGAAGTAGGCTTTATGAATATTTTCAGGGTTTTTAATGAAAGCGACAGCCTGGAATATTTCGGGAATAAGCATTTTCAACCTGATTACTTATCTTTGTTCTTTTACGAGATAAAGAAAGGGAGGCTGGAATTTAAAACAGTAAAAAACCTGAAATTCCATTTTTTCCAAATCGATGGCTGGTATTTCGAGCTTACCTACTTTAATCGTGACGGGTATAATAGCGGATGGCTGATTTCCAATCTCCTGGAAATCGATGAAAAGAACAGGGATATCCTGCTCAATTATATTTACCATGAATAAACTTTACAGCTTATTTTCAGTACTGCCCCTCATCTATCTGCTTTTCCTCTTTCCGCAAATCACATATTCCCAGGAAGGCAGTGAAGGTTACAGTCCTGAGAAATTAGCTGAATATAAGGCCGATGTACAAAACCTGGTCGATTTCCTCGAGTATTCTTTTAACATGCTGGGCAATCCTAAAACCACTACCAGGGACAAAGATGTGATAATCAACCAGAGCTATGCCAAGATATTCCGGGATGGGGATGTTCAGATTGAAGACGACCTCGACGATAATCGTGAAATCCTTATCAATAAAGATGTACAGGCCTACCTGAAAGACATAGATTTCTTTTTTAAGGAGGCAGTCTTTTCCCTGAATGTGAGCAGTGTAGATCATCATTTCAATGCCGACAAAGATCTCTACTTCATTGTTACACTGACAAGAACCCTTAATGGCAGAACGGTAACCGGCGATAGTGTTTCATCCAACAAAGAGCGGTTCATTGAAGTCAATTATGATGATATTACCCAGGATTTGAGGATAGTCTCTATCTATACAACTAAAATCGACGAAAAAGATGAAATGTTCGCCTGGTGGAATAAGATGCCGGAAGCCTGGCGTAATGTTATAGGACATGAAGCATTTATCATTGATACCATGCGGCTGTCGAAAATTGTCGAGATCAATGACACCATGGCTATCGCTGAGTATTGGGGTATAAAAGAAGTTCCTGTTGACACCTTCCTGGTTTATGGAGCTGACACCCTGTATGTTGATGAAACAGAATTTATAGAAGGCCTTTTCAGGGATACTTTAGCCCTTAGAAAAAATGTCAGTTACAGATTGCTGCAGCGCATTGCCTCCGAAACTGAAATTGATGTCAGCGGTAACCTGAACATTTCCTCCCTGGCTCCCCTTGCACAGATGGGGAAAATTAAAAAAGTGAATTGTGCCAACACCCTGATCGATGACCTCAGCCCGCTTAGAAATCTTATCAATATCGAATCGCTGGATTGTTCAGGATCAGCCGTGAGCAGTCTTGCCCCCATGCAGTATTCCATTTCACTCAAAAGTCTCGATATCCATTCTACAAGGGTTTCCGACCTTGAAGTGATTGCCAACCTGAGGAACCTTGAGAAATTCAATTTCTCCAATACTCTTATCGACAGCCCCGATATGCTTTCAGGCATGGTCAACATGCATGATCTCAGATTCAACAATACTTTCGTCAGCAAGCTTACAGCCATACAGAACCTGAATGAGCTGCAGATAATCAATTGCTCCCGAACCTATATTAAGGACCTGGGGCCACTGCAAAACCTGATCAATCTCGAAAGACTTTATATCAGCAGCACAGCTGTAAGCAGTTTGCAGGCCTTGTCACAACTTGACATGTTGCAGACCATATACCTGGACAGCACAAACGTGAACAGTCTCCAGCCCCTGAACGGCCTTGAGAAACTTGAGAAGGTCTATTGCGACAATACCGGGATCACCGGTTCGAAAGCCAATAAGTTCATGGCTGACAACCCCAATGTGCTGGTGGTTTATGAATCTGTAGCACTTACCAAATGGTGGAATGCCATGTCGGCTGAATGGCAGAGTATTTTCAGGCAGATGACTGAACTGGATACCTCTCCCACCAAGGAACAATTACATAAAGCCGCTAAGATCACTGAGGTCGATATTTCCGGAAACACAGGTATCAGGAATCTGGCACCGCTTAAAACATTGACAGACCTAAATATTCTTAATTGCAGTAATACCGTAATTGACAATCTGTGGCCGGTATCCGACCTGATCGACCTGAACACACTGAATTGTTCAGGAACAGGGGTGAGCAACTGCGATCCACTTCGCGACCTGGTGAACCTCGAACACCTTGACATCAGCAATACAAAGATTACCGACATACAATGCATCTCAAGGATAAAAAGCCTCAGGGAGCTTAATGTAGCGTATACTTCCGTTACGAGTATCAATGTGTTTGGAAAAAGCAATCTCAACCTTGTTTATGCAGATGAAACCGGGATAGGTATTGGTGAAGTCATCGCATTCAAAAAAGAAAACCCTGATGCTACGGTGATCTACCAGAGCACTGACCTCCAGGCCTGGTGGGCAGCTTTATCGCCGGTCTGGCAGGATATATTCACTGCATCAGCGGGAATAAAACACTCCCCCGGCATAGAGGACCTTCAACGCATTGCAGACCTTAGTGAAATTGACATCTCCCAGAATAAAAATCTGGGCAACCTGATCCCACTACAGAAACTTTATATGCTAAGGTCGCTCAAGATGAATGACACGCAGATTTCTGACCTCGAACCTATTTCCGGGATGCATACCCTTGAAAGTCTGACCATTTCCAACAATCCCATTGAAGATATTTCGGCCATATCCGGCCTGACAGAGCTAAACAAACTCGAATTTAAAAACACGCCCATAAGTGACCTAAGACCCCTTACAGGGCTTAGCAAGCTGAAGATCCTCGATATGGCAGGGACACAGATAAAAAAGCTGGATGAGATTACATCCCTGCATCGACTGGAACAGATATCATTCTACAACACCTCCATAAAATCACTCAGCCCGCTGGAAGACCTGCCTATGCTGAGAAGCATCAAATGTTATAACACCAGACTCAGCGAAAAGAAAGTCAGGAAATTCGGAGAGGCAAAACCCAGTTGCGAGATCATCTTTTATTAATGCCGGAAAACAGGTTTTCAGGCAACCTTATTGAGGTTTTCTCTGTCATTTAATTATGCATATTATTTATTAAATTTGCCTGTAGTTTTAAACTAGTCTTTATGAAAGTTATATATACCTTTTTTGTAATCCTGATCTTAAGCGGCTTCCTGTGTGCCCAGGAAACATCCCTGCCCCAATCAGCATACGAGTTAAAACCTTTAAGTACAGAGGAAGAGGCAGCACTCAAAAAGCTGCCGGAATTGAAACTCCCTGCGGCTTACAAAAACAAATATCTTCCCGCGATTGTGGATAACTCCACACAACCCTACATGCGTGAAGTATTCCAACAGCATATGTATAGTTGCGGGCAAGCTGCAGCTATTGGGTATAACTTCACATACGAAATTGACTGGAAAAGGGATTTGCCGGCAAACATTAACGACAATCTATACCCGACACATTTTACCTGGAACTGGATGAATAGCGGATATGGCTGGTATGGGGTAAGCTTCCTTCATAGTTTTCAGATATTAAGGCATTGCGGATGCCCCAATGTTACCGATTATGGCGGAACCCTTTCATTTGGAGGGGAAACACGATGGATATCAGGTTATAACGAATATTACAACGGCATGTCCAACAGGATCAGCAATGCTTACCAAATCCAGGTGGGAACGACTGAAGGGCTTGATAACTTTAAGCACTGGATCAACGACCACCATGAGGAAGCAGCAGTGGGTGGCGTTGGAAGCTTTTATTCGCAGTATATGTCAGCCTCTTATACACTACCGGCGGGAACCCCTGAGGAAGGGAAATATGTTCTTATCAGTTTCGGAGGAAGTGCCAATCATGCGCAAACCATTGTCGGATATAACGACTCCATCAGGTGGGACTATAACAATGATGGGCAGTATACAAACAACATCGATATCAACGGCGATGGCGAGGTGAACATGAAAGACTGGGAAATCGGTGGGTTTAAGATGGTGCAAAGCTATGGCGGCGTTCCGAACTGGGGTGACCAGGGATATGCCTACATGATGTATAAGACCGTGGCCGATAAGCTGGGCCAGGGGGGTATATGGAACCACTCTGTGTATGTGCTCGATGTAAAAGAGAACCTTGAGCCACAGGCCACCATGAAGGTGACACTGACACATAATTCCCGTGATAAGATCAAAGTCATGGCCGGAATATCGAACAATGTAAATGCTGTTTATCCTCAGTATACGCTTGAATACCCAATCCTCAATTATCAGGGGGGGGATCAATACATGCAGGGAGGTTGGAGCAATCCTGACAACAAAACCATAGAATTCGGTCTTGACATCTCACCACTTTTGTCGGAGATTGAGCTTGGCCAGGATGTTAAGTTCTTCCTGCAGGTATATGAATACGATCCTTCAGGTGTAGGCACAGGACTGATCAATAGCTTTTCAGTGTTCGACTACACGAATGGTACAGTAGAGATCCCCTGCCCTCAATCCAATGTTCCCCTTAACGAAAATGACCTTACCAGCCTCAACCTTATTGCAAACTTCGATTTCGACAGGGTGCACATTTTAAATGCCGGACTGCCGCCGGCAACAATCGGACAACCATATTCAGTACAGCTCACGGCCTCTGGCGGAAGCCTTCCATATACTTTCAAGCTCGTGAAACAATATGAAGAGGATGCTTCAACAGAAACCTTTCCGATGATCAACCAGAACCAGCTCTCCCCGAACAATAATACCAAGGGTTTTGTAACGCAAGCACTTGATTTTGATTTTCCCTATTATGATTCTGTTTATTCTTCTGTAACTGTCCATGTTGACGGCTATCTTATGTTTGACGAACAGCTGTATCCCTATCCCTATTTCAAAGACGATATGAACCTGTTCAAGATCACCAGGCATATCTCTCCCTTTATGTGCCATGCTATACGGCTATACCCCTCAGAAGGCGATGGGATCTGGTATGAAGGGGATACCACCCAGGCCACCTTCCGCTGGAATGCATCCATCGACGGATTGAGTGCAACAACAGATATTAAAGTGGCAGTCAGGTTATTCCCAAGTGGAAAGATTGAATTTCTTTATGGGGATATCGTAATAGGGGATGATGTGTTATGGGTACCGGGACTTTGTGATGGCAATCAGGATGACATGCAATTCTCAGACTTTTATTTCAATGAGCTCCCGGCGGCTAACACCGTATATGAGTATGAACGCTATAATTATCCCGAAGGCCTGAGCATTTCAGAAGACGGTCTGATCACCGGAACAGTGCTTCAACCTGTGAACGGTGAAGCCATGACCTTTAAGGTTACCGACAATAATTTCGTTTACGCTAAGAAAACACTACTCTTCTCAACATCGGGTATACTAATCGTAGATTCAATATGTTCCGGAGGTGATGACTTGATCGAATATGGCGAAATCGCCAATTTAAGCGTCGAACTCACCAACCTGGAGGGGAGCACCATCACCAATGCAAGCATGACCATCAGTACAGATGACACCTATATCACCATTGTGGATGGCTATGAAAATATTGGGACCATTGATGTTGGACAAACTGTATCCTTCGAAAATGCATTCAGTTTCCAGGTTGCCTCTGATATCCCCGATGAGCATAATTTTGAGATAGAGACTAGCATAGAAGGCATGCGGCAGGTGTGGGAAAGCGCCCTTTCATATGTTGCATATGCACCTGTTATTGAACTCCTTGAGGTGGTTATCGATGATGGAGGGAATGGAAGACTCGATCCGGGAGAAACCTGTGATATGCTGGTTCATATCAAAAATGAAGGCGGCAGCCACATTTCTGTAATGGATTGTGTACTTGAATGCCCGGATCCCGATATTACCATCAATGAAGATACTTATTATGTTTCTATACTGCATCCCGACAGCTCCATTTACCTTGTATATAATATCAGCGTAGATCCTGCAGCTTCTATTGGACATCTTGTTGATTTCGACATTGACATGAACGGGGGCATGGGATTTGAAACCACTTTATCTTTCGTTCAGCGCATTGGCCTGACGATTGAGGATTTTGAAACAGGTGATTTCCACCTTTTCAGCTGGGGTTTCAAAGGTGACCGCAACTGGATCATAGAGGAACTGTTCCCCTATGAAGGCAGTTTCAGTGCACGCTCAGGCGGCATCACTCACTCGCGGCAAAGCGCTATGATCCTCGACCTTGAGGTTCTCGAAGCCGGCGACATCAGCTTTGTAAGAAAGGTCAGCTGTGAGGATGATGATAACAATAACTATGATTTCCTTTCTTTCTATATCGATGATGTTGAACAAGCACGCTGGGACAGTATCCTCAACTGGGAAGAAGTAAGTTTTCCGGTCGAAAGCGGTTATCACAGATTTGAATGGAGATACACTAAAGACAGCAGCGTGAGTGCAGGGCTGGATGCTGCCTTTATCGACTATATAAGCTTGCCTTCATGCCTGGATGCGTTACCACATTTAACTTTTCATCCGGAAGAATTTGATAAAGCCATGTTCCCTGACGTGCAGGATACGGACACCCTCCTGATCAGCAATCCGGTTGAAGGCGACATCGAATTCACTATATTGATAACTTCTGTTACTGATACAAAAAGCGGTGGTGGCAGAAATATTACCGGCTCTTATCTGGAATGCGACCAAACAGAATTCAATAGCGGAGAGCCATTCAACTGGTCATTTATATTATACAATGGAAGCGATGATAATGAATGGCTCCAGAACCTGAGTCTTCAGGTTCCTGATGGTATCATCGTTGAAGCATCAACTAATTTCAGTGGTGGCAGTGGCGGCGACCTTGAGTTTAACGGCAGCTTTGGAAATGGCGCCCTGCTGAACTGGTATGGTGAGGATGGCTCCGGATGGGGAGTGGTTCATGGCGGGGAATATGCTTATGGTAATTTCAGCGGTTATATTGATTCCGGTTTTGCTGAGGATGCCTTACTCGACTATGTGATAACAGGCGATATCTATGGCTCCCAGCCGCATATAATCGAAGGAGAGATAACACTCACCAACCTCGGTGGTGATGTGCCCTGGATAAGCTGCGATATCTATGAAGGTACGGCAACAGGGCAGTCTGATAAGGAGATCATGGTCACCTTTAATACAGATAGTCTGGACGACGGACACTACTACTGCAATATCATCGTCAGGGATAATTTTCAGCATGAGACCATTATCCCGGTTCACCTGCTGGTTGATACATACCTGGGCAGCATTGAGCATGTCAACTCAACAACACAAATGGATGTCTTCCCGAATCCATTCAGCGATGAAACGAATATAATGCTCAGCCTGACAGATCCTGGTATTGTCAGCATCAGGATAAGTGATCTTGAAGGCAGGACCAGGGCCGTACTGGCTGATGGCTTGAGCCTGCCCGCAGGGCAACATTCGTTCAAGTGGCTCGCCAGCGAAGGCCCCGCTGTTGAAAACGGCATGTATTTTATCATTGTTGATTATGGTGGTGAACGCTTGGTACAAAAGCTTATCAGGTACGAATAAACTCAGATGTAATGAGATTGCCGGCGACCATATTATTACTTTTTCTTGGCATACACCTTATTTTTGCCCAGGGATATGATGATCCGGCATTCGAAACCTCTGCACCCCCTCTTAGTCCATATGATTCAGTAATGCTTTCCGGCTTGCCCGAACTGGAAGCTATTCCGGTTTTAAAAAGCAGCGAGCTGCCATATTCCCTGGATAATGCAAAACTCCCATACTACCGGCCAATATACCAGCAGGTCAGCTCTGAATGCAGCCAGGTAAGTGGTATCGCATATAATTTCACATATGAGATCAACAGGCTGCGCGATCTTCCGGCCTGCCTGGAGGAGAACCAGTATCCACCACACTTTCCCTTTAATTTTATGAGCGGCGGCCATGGTTGGCATGGCGTAAGTTACTTTCACAGCTTTGAGATCCTGCGGGCGCTGGGATGCCCAAGTGTTGAAATTTATGGAGGTATGGCAGCCGGGGGTGATACAAGATGGATGACCGGGTACAATGATTATTATGAATCAATGAAAAACCGGATCAGGGCTGTGTACCAGATCAAAGTGGGAAGCCCGGAAGGGTTAATGACATTAAAGCACTGGTTGCATAACCATTTGGATGGCTCTGCGACAGGTGGTGTGGCTTCCTTTTATTCCAATTCACCCTGGAACACCAAGATACTGGCTGCAGGGACACCGGAAGCAGGCAGGCATGTTATTGTAAGTTGGGGCGGAATGCCTACACATGCCATGACCATCGTTGGATATAATGACTCGATCAGGTATGATTATAATGGCGATGGTATGTTTAGCAATGACATAGATATCAATGAGGATGGCCTTACGGATATGCGTGATTGGGAAATAGGCGGATTACTTTTTGCCGATGGCTGGGGCAGTGGCATCAACTTTGCTGACAGTGGAAAGTGCTTCATGATGTATAAAACACTGGCAGAGAAAACCTGGGAAGGAGGCATCTGGAACCATGCTGTTCATGTGCTAGATGTAAAAGACCTGGAAAAGCCCTTGCTTACTGCAAAAATCACGCTTGAACATACCAGGCGCGGCATGCTCAGGGTACAATGCGGTGTTTCATCAACCGCCTATGATACCATGCCTGAACATATCATTGAATTTCCCGTTTTCAATTTCCAGGGTGGAAGCCAGTATATGCAGGGTGGTGTATCTCTCGAAGAGAACAAGACCATCGAATTTGGACTCGACATCACACCCCTGCTGGGCCATTTAAATACTAATGGGTTTAATCAATTCTTTCTTATTGTTGAAGAACGTGATGCTGACAACCTTGGTGCCGGCCGCATTATGAATTTCACTGTTACCGATTATTCGAAGGAAG
>JAGLYE010000340.1 GCA_023132505.1 Bacteroidales bacterium
GAAGCGAAGCGAAGATCCGCCGTGGCGGACTAATTCAACAACGTCAGTTTCGCAAACTTCAGCAGCAATTGCTTTTGTCCAACATTGTTAAAAAACACGGTAGCTTTTTTATTTCCCCCAATCCCTTCTACTGAGATTACCTTTCCTTTTCCAAAGCGCTGGTGCCTCACTTCCATGCCTACTTGCAGATTTTCCATGTCCTCAGGGCTCATCAGCGGTTCTTTATTTTCCAGCTTATCGACCCTCTTCAGATTTTTTTTCTGGTAATTTAAGAAGCCCGGGCTACTGATCTTCGACTTTGGCTTCTCAAAAGGAAATTTAGCCCTGGGCCGGGAGATCACCTTTTGCGGAAAGTCGATATATTTATCATCGATCTCCTCAACAAAGCGGCTGGGTTCGCAGGGTGTCAGGTTACCCCAGCGATAGCGGCTCTCAGCATAGCTGACCGTGACATGCTTCATGGCACGGGTAAGTGCAACATAAAACAAGCGGCGTTCCTCTTCGAGGTCGGCGCGGCTGTTCAAGGACATGATGGACGGGAAAAGGTTTTCTTCCAGCCCAACCACATATACAAATGGAAATTCAAGCCCTTTGGCGGCATGTACAGTCATCAGTGATACATGATTGATATCGTCCTTGTCCTTATCTTCGGCATCGGTCAGCAGGGCAATATCCTGCATGAATTCATCCAGCGTACGGATGGGAGAAACGATCTCGCCATCTTCATTGGCCTGAATCTCCTGCTCGGTGAAATCCTTTATGGCATTCAGCAATTCTTCGATATTCTCATAGCGGCTCAGGCCTTCCGGCGTCTTATCCTCATACAGGTCTTTCAGTATCCCCGAAGAGGAAGCCATCTGCTTAGCCATATCAAAGGCATTCCTGGTCTTCAGCTGTACACTGAAGCTCTTGATCATAGTTACAAAGTTGTTCAAACGTGTGATCGTTCCTGCATTTACCTGAAGACCGCTTTGGGCAGGGTTTTCAATCACCTCCCACAGGCTGATCCCAAGCTGGTTCGCCTGCACAACGATCTTCTCCATCGTGGTTTGCCCAATGCCCCGGGCAGGATAGTTAATAATACGCTGAAGGGCATCCTCATCCTTATTGTTGATCACCAGTCTGAGATAGCCCAGCAGGTCCTTGATCTCTTTCCTTTTGTAAAAGGAGAGTCCGCCATAGATCCTGTATGGGATGTTAAGCTTCCGGAGTGATTCCTCAAACGACCTCGATTGGGCATTGGTACGGTAGAGGATGGCAAAATCAGAGTTCGGGAGCTGCTGGTTCATCTTTTCACGAAAGATAGCATCGGCAATCATAATTCCTTCCTCAGTATCAGATCCTGCACGGATCAATGCTATCTGCTTGCCTTCGTCATTGTCGGTCCAGATTGTTTTCCTGATCTGATCTTTATTGTTTTCGATCACACTGTTGGCAGCATTTACAATATTTTTGGTAGAACGGTAGTTCTGTTCCAGCTTAAAAATGCTCAGGTCGGGGTAATCCTTCTTGAAATTGAGAATATTCTTTATGTTGGCTCCGCGGAAGGCATAAATGCTCTGCGCATCATCACCCACCACACATATATTTTCATTATCGGCTGCCAGGCTTTTTACGATCATGTATTGTACATGATTGGTGTCCTGGTATTCATCCAC
>JAGLYE010000341.1 GCA_023132505.1 Bacteroidales bacterium
CGGTGGGCTGAAGTTGAACTTCGGCAATGCCGACTCAGCCATGGAATTGATCCACCAGCTTGCCCGCGGCGAAGGCTTTGGCCTTGTAGCCGGGCTTGGCGTACGCAAGATGAAAAAGATTTTCAGTGAAAAAGGATGGGGCGATGCCGACTTCCTGCAAGACATTGGCATGGAAAACAAAGGCCTCGAATATTCAGAATATGTCAGCAAGGAATCCCTTGCACAGCAAGGTGGCTTTGCCATGACCAACAAAGGGCCCCAGCATGATGAAGCCTGGTTGATCTTTATGGACATGGTGAACAACCAGATCCCAACTTTTGAGGATAAGGCTGAAGCACTGCATTACTTTCCCATGTTCCGTACATGGTTCGGACTGGTAGGCCTTTGCAAACTTCCATGGAACGATGTTGAACCTTCAAACAATGCTGAATGGGATGAACCCGCCAAGGTACCCGAGCATGTCGATAATTATGTTACCATCTACAGTGCTGTTACAGGTAAACCATTCAGCAAAGAGGAGATGATCAGGCAGTCGGAAAGAGTATATAACTTCCAGCGTATCTTCAACCTGAGAAGGGGTTATGGCCTGAGAGCACATGATGCCCAGCCATACCGTGCCGCAGGCCCGGTAACAGATGAGGAATACGAATCAAGGGCAGAACGCTACGACAAGCAGCTGAAAGATATTCTTGGCATTGACCCTGAAGGAAAAACTACTTCTGAGAAAAAAGCCATTATGCGTGAGTACAGGGAATCTCAATATGAAAAATTGCTCGATGCCGTATACCTCCGCAGGGGATGGACCAATAACGGTGTACCAAAGATATCACATCTGAAAGACCTTGGCATGGATCTGCCGGAGTTGATCGAGGTGATAAGACCTCATCAGGAATAGCAAAGTAAGCTTCTTCAAACTTCTCAACAGTAAAAAAAACTTTTTTTATACATTTGCCTACCGATATGTATATCTTTGCATAACGGCATCCAGATCATTCAGCACATGGGCAAAAGAGGAAAATCAAACCGTTTTAACGTACTGTTGAATTATAAGCTTTGGTTATCATCCATTAGTGGAGAAGGTATCATTTCCGAAGAAGTGCATATTCTATTGGTTGGGATTCATGACAAAAATTCGTTGAAGGCAGCGGCTGAGGATGCCGGCATCAGTTATCGCAAAGCATGGGGCGACCTGAAGCAGGCAGAGTCATTGCTGGGATATGATCTGACAGAAAAAACCCGGGGCGGCAAAAAGGGTGGACAATCGGTGCTCACACCGGCGGCCCTTAAGTTGCTGGAAGCTTATGCTGCTCTGCAGAAAAAGTTGGATGATGCAGTAGAAGAAGCCTACCTGGAGTTAAAAAAGAAAATGGAAAATTAATTAAGCAAGCTGCCTGATGAACCAAGATGGCCATATAAATCTGCTGATCGGTATCGACGACACCGATAATGCCGAAAGCCGCGGCACCGGCTTTCATGCCAGGCAGCTGGCCCATACGCTCGAAGCATCAGGCCATGCCAAAGTGAACGGCATCACGAGGCACCAGCTGTTCTTAGACCCTGCCATCAGGTATACCTCCCAAAATAGCAGTGCCTGTATCAACATGCTTAGCGGTAATATGAAAGAGGTGAGCAAAATATGTGAAGATTACCTG
>JAGLYE010000342.1 GCA_023132505.1 Bacteroidales bacterium
GAAAGCATTCCTGATGTGGCATTACGAACAACCATGCTGGTAGGATACCCCGGGGAAACAGATGATGATTTCAGGGAACTTCTGCAGTTCGTGAAAGAAAGCCGTTTTGAACGCCTGGGCGTTTTTACATACAGTCAGGAAGAAGGTACTTCCTCCTTTGACCAGCCGGATGATGTACCAGAAAAGCTTAAGCAGCTTCGGCTTGAAGAACTTCTTGCTGTGCAGCAGCAGGTCTCCCTCGAATTGAATGAAGCGAAGGTTGGACAGGAGTTCAAGGTCATCATCGACAGGCAGGAGGGGGATCTTATGATCGGCAGGACTGAATACGATTCTCCTGAGGTTGACAATGAAGTGATCATCAGGAATACCTCCCTGAAGCCGGGTGAATTCTATGATATCAGGGTGATCTCTGCATCTGAATTTGACCTCATTGGTGAAAAAATTTGATTTAGGCTTGATTTTTCAGTCAAGCTTCCTACATTTGTTGAACAAATCCATCCACCATGAAAAAGATATCCATTTTACTATTGTTAATCATTTTTTCTTTTGCTTCGACACTTTATGCTCAGGCTACATATGAAGTCACAGAGTCGGGCGATACAATCAATTTTACTGATGAAAATGGCTTGAAACAGGGCTATTGGGACAGCAAGGACCGCAATATCAGGAGCCGGGGCGAATATATTGATGGCCAGATGGAGGGCAGCTGGATGTTCTATCATCACAGGGGCTTTCTCTCCAGACTGGAAACCTATAAGAAAGGTAAAAAGAATGGCATCTTCATTGCGATCGATTCGAGGGGCTACCTCTCTAAAGAAGAGTTTTATGTGGATGATGCCCTCGAAGGTCTGTCCATAAAATACAAGTATGGGGGGAACCCGCTGAGCAAGATCCATTACAAGAATGGGGTTAAACATGGTAACTCGGAATTGTACTATGAGAATGCAAAGATGCAGGAATCCTCAAATTATGTAGCAGGCGTAAGGGATGGCACGACAATCTGGTATAATATGACTGGCAAGAAGATCGCTGAATTCCACTATAAGAAAGGGGTCTTTGACGGAGTGCAGAAAACCTTTTATGAAAATGACAGCCTGCAATCCATTGAATACTATAAAGATAACCTCTCCCAGGGTGAATTCCTTGAATTTCACAACAATGGACAAACCAAGATAAAAGGACAATACGTGGATGGCGTTAAAACCGGTAAATGGCTGGAATTCAATAAAGAGGGCGTTTTAGCCAGGGAAACACGTTATAAGAATGGAGAAATTAAAGCCGAGAAGGTCTACATCGAAGAGATCGGTAATTAATCCATTCACTTTATTCTATGCTCTATTAGTTTCTTTGAAGAATGATCAATACTGCCCGGCGACCTCCTCTATGAGTGCCGACCAGTGGATATTCCCTCTTTTTTTACCAAACCTGACAATGATCAGATCACGCGAAGGATCGAGATAGATATATTGGCCCAGGATTCCCTTGGCAAATACGGATCCGTTATCAAGTACCCGCCAGAAATAAGTGAAGGGGTAATCTTCAGAGTCCCTTGAATCGTTGTGACTACTCATGGAATGCTTTACCCAGTCTTCAGGTACGACCTGAGTCCCGTTCCAGTTGCCGTGATTAAGATACAGTC
>JAGLYE010000343.1 GCA_023132505.1 Bacteroidales bacterium
GATGATCCCGAACATGTACAAGATCTCCGGGGAATTCCTGCCGGCAGTATTTCATGTCAGTGCAAGAAGTCTGGCCACACATGCCCTCTCTATCTTTGGGGATCACAGTGATGTAATGGCTGTCAGGCAGACCGGCTTTGCCATCCTGGCCTCAGGGAGCATACAGGAAATTATGGATATCGGAGGTATAGCCCACCTTGCATCCATCAAATCAAGGATTCCTTTCCTTCACTTCTTTGATGGGTTCAGAAGCTCTCACGAGATCCAGAAAGTAGAATATTTCGACAACGAAGATATGGCAGGACTGGTCGACTATGAGACGTTACAGAAATTCAGGGATAATGCACTCAACCCCGAACATCCTGTTACCAGGGGAACCGCTCAGAACCCCGATATCTTCTTCCAGGCAAAAGAAGCCGGATCACGCTTTTATGATCCTGTTCCCGACATTGTGGAGGATTACATGAAGGAGATCAGCAAAATGACAGGCAGGGAGTATCATCCCTTCACTTATCATGGTGCCCCGGATGCAGAGAATATCATCATAGCCATGGGATCCGTTACTTCCACAATTAAGGAGGTGATCGATTATAAGCTTGCCAAAGGCGAAAAGGTCGGCCTCATATCAGTACACCTTTACAGGCCATTCTCAGAAAAATATTTTATGAATGTTCTGCCAAAGAGTGCAAAACGCATTGCCGTACTTGACCGCACCAAGGAACTCGGTGCCAACGGAGACCCGCTGTATCTCGACATCAGGGATCTCTTCTATGCTAAGGAAAATCAACCAGTGATCGTGGGTGGCCGTTACGGGCTCAGTTCAAAAGATACTACTCCGGCGATGATCATTTCCGTTTTTGATAACCTGGAGCAGGCGATACCGATGAACCAGTTTACCGTAGGTATCATCGATGATGTTAAATACACCTCTCTTCCGCTGTTGCCAAATGTTATGACAGCACCAAAGGGAACCTATGAAGCGAAATTTTACGGCCTGGGATCTGATGGTACAGTAGGTGCCAATAAAAACTCCATCAAGATCATTGGAGAAACCACAGACAAGTTTGTCCAGGCTTATTTTGATTATGACTCCAAAAAATCAGGCGGGATCACTACTTCTCACCTGCGTTTCGGCGATTCTCCCATACAGTCGGTATATCTGGTCAACACCCCTGACTTTGTTGCCTGCCATGTTCCTTCCTACCTGGATAAGTACGACATGCTGAAAGGCCTTAAGAAAGGTGGCACATTCCTTCTCAATAGTATATGGGATGAAGATGAAACCAGGAAACACCTCACAGATGCCATGAAGAAATATATGGCTGATAATGATATCAGGTTTTACATTATCAATGCTACCAAGATCGCTGAAGATATCGGGCTTGGTTCCAGAACCAACACCATCATGCAATCAGCATTCTTCAAAATTGCTGATGTGATCCCTTATGAACTGGCTGTTGACCAAATGAAAAAAGCCATTCTGAAATCATTCGGAAAGAAGGGTGAAGATATCGTTAACATGAACAATGCCGCTGTTGACCAGGGCGGAGAGGTTACAGAGGTAAAAATTCCAGCCGAATGGAAAAATATCGAGCCAGACGATAAGAAAACAAAAATAGAAGTACCTGATTTTGT
>JAGLYE010000344.1 GCA_023132505.1 Bacteroidales bacterium
GATGATCTCTTTATTTTCTTTTCTGAAATCTATTTTGATCTCATGTTCGAGGTCATCTTCATAGCCATAAAAGATTATATTAGAAACGATCTCCTCCAGTGCCAGATTGATATTCATGCTGATCTTCGCAGGCAAATGCCATTCATCTGCTATGTTTTCACAGGCAATATGCAGCTTACGAAGCTCTGAAATATCGTTAAGTATGATGAGTTGCATCTTATTCATCCGGTACATCTTCCTTTTTATGCCAGTTTATTACCAGCATGGTAATATCATCGAATTGATCAGCTTCTCCCACGAACACATTCAGGTCATCAATAAGTTTCCTGGTAATTATTTTGGGGGTTCCGCCCTTGAATTCGGCCAGTTTTTCCTTAATCCTTCCTTCAGTATATTGGTTCTCTTCCAAATCAATGGCCTCAGAAACCCCATCAGTATATAGCACCAGGGTATCATGACTCTCAAGCTGCATTTCTGTGCTGCCAAAGCTTATATCCGGCATTGCGCCCAGCGGGGTCCCATGTGTTCCTCTTAATTCTTCTACCCTGCCATCTTTCTTTATGATGAAAGGATAATTGTGCCCTGCGTTGCAATATACGATTTGGCCTGTCTCTACATTCAGCACACACAGGAATAGTGTCACGAACATGGCATTGTCATTATCCAGGCATAGCTCGTTATTCATGATCTCAATTACCTCGTTAACCTTAATATCCATATCCATCCTGGCCCTGAGCAGGGTCCTGGTAATGGCCATAAATAATGATGCGGGCACACCTTTCCCTGACACATCCCCTATTGTAAAACACAGGTGATCTTCATCAATGAAGAAGAAGTCGTACAAATCGCCCCCAACATCCCTTGCAGGATCTAAAATAGCATAAAGGTCTATAGTATCCCTTTCCGGAAAAGCCGGAAATATTTTCGGGATGATGCCCTGCTGAATATCGCGTGCAATCTGAAGTTCGCTTTCTATCTTTTCTTTGGCAGCAGTGGTTTCCCTGAGGTTTTGAATATAATTCTTCAGCTCCACCTGCATTTTTCTGATGGATGCATTCAACTGCCCGATCTCATCCTTGGATTTTATCGCAGGCAGTGGCGCATCCAGCTGACCTCGCCCGATCTCAATGGCTGCCTGAGCCAGTATAGTCAGGGGCTTTGTGATCCTTCGGGATATGTAGATAACGATGATCAGAAGGATGATGAATCCGATGATCCCGATCAACAGCAGGTCCCGGTTCAGCTCGTAGAGGTCTGCCATAAATTCATCTTCAGGGATGATGAGCGATAGCGACCATCCTGAAGAAGGAAGTGGTGTATAATACAGCCAGGTCGTTCCGTCAATAATTGGGGTATCGTAAAGAATAAAATCGCTGCCCCCGGTCACCATGTCTTTTGCTGCCTTGCGCAGGACATCATAATCCCGATCTTCGGCCAGTTGAAATACATTTTGCTTTGTCCAGGAGTCTTCAAGCGGATGTGTGATAATAGTTCCCTCTGCAGAAATAACAAACGCAAAACCGTTGTTATAGGCCTTTATCGACTCAACATAGTCTCTCAGCCGCTCGAGTGAGATATCGATGGTAACAATACCTTTCAGGCCTTGCCCTTCATCATCATAGAAGAAGGGAACAG
>JAGLYE010000345.1 GCA_023132505.1 Bacteroidales bacterium
AAAATTCTCGAAGATATACACCCTGCTTACATCAGTGGATTCCCCCAGCCTTTGCAGGACATCTGCTATGCTTTGTGTGGTATAATTGTATTTAAAGAAGAGCTCAGATGCATAGTTTACAGCTTTAAGGATGGAATCACTTCTGTGCAAAGCATCTTCAGCTTCCTGCCGGCGCCGCAATTGTTCTTCCATGCTTTTTTCCAATAGTATCTCGCGCCCCAGCTCCCGTACCTGGCTTTCCAATTCCCCGTGCACGACAGGCTTGATCAAATAACCCCTTACCCTGTATTTGATAGCCAGGAGAAAGTTTTCTTTCTTATCATGGGCAGTCATGATGATGATACGGGTGTCGTGATTCTTTTTACGGATCTCACCGATCATCGCCAATCCATCCATCTCCGGCATGTTGAGGTCGGTGATCACCAGGTCGGGTTTCACCTTATTGAAGATCTTCAGCCCGACCTTGCCGTTTTCAGCAATATGAAGATCCTCCACGATGCCCTTTAATACAGAACTGTAGGCCTTCCGGATGGAAGCCTTGTCTTCTGCATACAAAACAGAAATAGGTAGTTTTTGTTTGGGTTTTGCCATGATTACGGGTTAATTACCGGTCCCGGACTTAATATGGCTAAGTTAATAAATATATTACTTACTGATGCTGCGGCCTCAGCAGGTCATTAACAGTTTTAACCGGGTTGAAGGTTTCGATGGGTACTTCCACAAAGATGGTTATCCATCTTGCCATGGCGCCATTCCACAGGCCGGGGAGTTCCTGGGCTTTTAGCTCACGGCCATCTTTTGATTTTGCTGATATTAATCCCGTTTGGGGATCAACAAATTCTCTGAGGTTGAACTTATTACCTTTATAATCCTTCAGGCTGCAAACAAGGTCAACGGGGTTGAAATGCGTTGCCTGTCTGACAATGCTTTTTTGCCTTTCATCGTTCATATTGATCTGTGCTGATTCCACGATCTGCAGGGAAGTATTTCCTTCGCTATCGCTAACCCGGAACGGACCTCCGCCGGGTTCACCTTCATTTTTTACCATACCGCAAATACGGATGGGACAGTTTAGTTTGTCAACGATAATGCCTCGTTTATCTTCGAGTGAAAAATAGCTCATGCCTTCCGGGAAGTGGATGTTAAGTTCATCTCTTGCAAAGGTGATTGCCTCTTCTGTCGCTGTACCATCCATATCGCCGCTTTCAATGCGAGTGAGGATCCGGAATGATCTTTCCATCAGGTCGATAAGCAATCCGCCCAACACCTTTTTATATGTATAGGTGGGTTGTTTCAGCTTATCAGGAACGACATTATCAATATTTTTAATAAATGCGATATCCGCATCGAGGTCATTGAGGTTTTCGATCAGGGCACCATGGCCTCCGGGCCTGAATAATATCGACCCGTCAGCATTTCTGAAAGGCTGATTTTGCATGTCAACAGCAATGGTATCTGTGGATGGTTTTTGTTCCGACCAGGAAATGTCGAATTTGATATTCCCATTTGATATGAATTTCCCTTCTGTCGCTTTTGCTCTTGCTATGAATCTCTCTTTGTGTTCAGGTGATACGGTAAAGTGAAGGTGTACGGTGTTGTTTTGATCTTTACTGTATTCTGATCCTTCAGCCAT
>JAGLYE010000346.1 GCA_023132505.1 Bacteroidales bacterium
TGTAAAACCATGCATATATCCGTTCGAGTTGTCTGATTCGAACAGCACCTGCCTGCTGCTTCCGATATTTTGCTTGTAGAAGGCTGCCTTCTTTATATCAGACAGCTCATGTAAGATCCTGCTTCTTTCATGTTTTTCATTATTGCTAAGCTTCCCTTCCAGAGAAGCGGCTTTTGTTCCCGGCCGTTCGGAATAAGTAAATACATGCAAATAGGAAATCTCAAGCTCTTTGAGGAAATCATAGGTGGCCCTGAAGTCTTCCCCGGTTTCGCCCGGGAAGCCGACGATCACATCGGCTGCGACACAGGCATGAGGCATATGTCTCTTGATCTCCTTTACTTTTTGGGCAAAAACTTCCCTGGCATACTTTCTCTTCATCAACTTAAGCACTTTGTCCGAGCCCGATTGCAATGGAATATGGTAATGTGGCAGGAATTTATCAGACCTGTCCATGAAGGAGATGATCTCTTCATTGAGCAGATCAGGTTCAATAGATGAGATCCTTATGCGGTCGATTCCCTCCACTTTATCAAGTTCTTTTATAAGATCGAAGAAAGATTCTGCGTTTGGCTTTCCGAAATCCCCGATATTCACTCCTGTGAGTATGATCTCCCGCATCCCGATAGAAGCAATTTCATTTGCCGATTTAACAGTATCGGCTATGGTCGCACTTCGGCTTCTGCCACGGGCAAAGGGGATTGTGCAATAGGTGCAGAAATAATCACAGCCATCCTGTATCTTGAGGAATGAGCGTGTACGGTCGCCACTCGACCAGGAGGGAGCGAAAACGTCAGATTTGCTGATGTTACCGACAAAGCTGTGGCATGCTCCAGCGTATGAATTATCCTTAAGGTAGTCATTGAGCATGAATTTTTCCTCATTGCCTATCACCAGGTCCACTTCTTCCATTCTGGAAAGATCATCCTCTTTCATCTGGGAAAAGCATCCGATCACTGCGACCCTGGCATCCGGGTTCCTGCGCTTTGCCTGGCGTATGGCTGCCCTGCATTTCTTTTCTGCATTGGCTGTTACCGTACAGGAGTTGATCACATATATATCAGCTTCTTCCTTGTGCGCTACTACCTCATAGTCTTCCTCCTTCATCTGCCTGGCGATAGTGGAAGTCTCTGCAAAGTTCAGTTTGCAGCCGAAGGTTTGGAATGCGATGCGTTTGGCTGGCATGGTGCAAAGATACTTCTTTAAGTGTTGAGTGTTGAGTGTTGAGTGTTGAGTTATTTTTAATTGTCGATTTCTGATTTCGCTCTTCTGATTTCGCTTTTCAGCCTTCAAACCCCTGACCTTCCCTGATTAGTGTTGCCCGGTTTGTAAGCAAGGGAAAATGAGGACTGTATCCATATATACAGCTAAGGAAATTAAATCAGGGTAAGGTTATTACCCTCTTTCGTTCTTTGGAATAACAATACTGCCAGGCAAACAGCTCATTTTGCTGTAATGGGTGAATTATGCCTGTTTGTATGCTACTTTTATAAAAACACCATGAATTAACACCGTTATTATCAGATACCTGTAAATATCCTTCCTGCTATCACCACGAAATTATTAGCAGTTCCCATACTATGCCCATAGCCCTGCGGCATCGTCCAAATGTTTTATCAATCATTCATTT
>JAGLYE010000347.1 GCA_023132505.1 Bacteroidales bacterium
GAGGTAACCATCATCTTCAGGCAAGGCGAGAATATCGTAAACTACGACAAATATGAAGTCCTGAGCCACGAAATAGATGATACGACCGGCTTTTCTGACAACTTCCTTGCACAGCAAAGGTATTTGCTGAAAAATGGTAAATATGATATGGAATTCATTATTTCCGATATAAATGAAGAACAGGAACCCTATATAACCACTGATCCCGTAACCATAGATTTTCCTGTCGACAAAGCCTCTATTTCAGGAATTGAACTGATTAGTGATTATGCCAAAACCGAAACCCCGGGCATACTCACCAAAAGCGGTTTCGACTTATACCCCTATGTATTCAACTTCTACCCCGAAAGCGTGAACAGTATCATGTTCTATTGTGAGTTTTATAATACCGACAAACAGTTCGGCGAGGGTGGAAAGTTTGTATACAACTATCATATTCAATCATTTGAGACCAAAAGCATGCTAAAAAATTATAGCCGCGCCAAGGTTGGGGAAGGCAGTGCCGTTATCCCGATCATGAAGGAGATTGACATAAGGGAGTTGCCATCGGGCAACTATTTCCTTATCGCCGAATTGAGAGACCAGGACAATGAGGTCGTGACTATGAACCGCTTATTCTTCCAGCGCAGCAACCCCAACATCCAGTTTGATACAAAGGACCTTGCCGCCCTCAATACCGATGGTACTTTCGTGCAGGACATTGACAATATCGACACGCTGCGTCAATATATCCACAGTCTCCTGCCAATCGCCACCGAAGTTGACAGGGTATTCATATCCAGACAGATGAAAGATGCCGATATACAAACCCTGAAACAGTACTTTTTGAATTTCTGGACGGGCAGGGACAATGTCATGCCCGAGGCAGCATGGAACCACTACTATCAGCAGGTAAGAAAGGTTAATTATATATACAGCACACCCAACCGCCCGGGCTATGATACAGACCGGGGCAGGGTATTCCTGAAATATGGCCCACCGAATATTATCTCTGAAAGCTACAATGAACCTGCCGCCTACCCCTATGAAATATGGCAATACTATAGCCTGGGCGATGGACAGCGGAATAAGAAGTTTGTATTCTATACTATTGACATTGTTATCAATGATTTCCAGCTTGTGCATTCTGATGCTATTGGAGAAGTATCAAACTATCGCTGGCAGGTGGAGATCTATAAACGTACATTTGATCCTTATAGCCTCGATCAGAATATATATCCCGACGCCTGGGGATCAAACGTGAACAAGTACTGGGAAAACCCCAGGTAGGGGGGATTTCAAAGACCAAAATTCAAAATCCAAAAGAATTAGTTTCATTGATTCAAAATTTGGAAGTAATTTTGTTCCGCATTATAATGTTCATCACTTAATAATATGCGGATCACTTATTATATCTTTTACGCTTTTGCCTGGCTTATATCCTTGCTCCCATTCTGGTTAATACATGGACTGGCTGATTTTATCTACTTCGTACTATACCATATCATCGGATACAGGAAAAAGGTGACCAATCAAAACCTCCGGAATGCTTTCCCGGGTAAGGATGAGAAATGGATCAGGAAAACTTCACGGAAGTTTTACCGGAGCCTTGCCGACATTATACTTGAAGATATTAAGGTGCT
>JAGLYE010000348.1 GCA_023132505.1 Bacteroidales bacterium
CGCATCAGAAGCCCAATGTGCTGGCCATTGCCGATAGCTATTACTGGAATTTCTTTAACACAAGAATCCCGAAAAACCTGTTCAACAACGAAGCCTTCTGGTACTTCTACAAAAAGGTATACCCCGATACCTATTTCGGGGATAAAAATGTTGAAGACCTCGACCTGAAAGCAGAGGTTGAAAAGCAGGACATCATCTTTTTCATGACAACAGAGCGTTTTATGTATATGATCGACCGCGGTTTTGTGGATGACCTTATCAGCATTTATGGTATACAATACAGCCGGAACGAGCTTAGCAGGAACAAAACCAGCATTACCAGGCTGGGCACATGGTTTGCCGAGGTGATCGCTAAGGCTGAACAAAAGGGAGTGAGCCTGGGTGAAATGCTCGAACGGGATGCCCGCTATATGTTATGGCAAACGGATCCTGAACAGTATTACAGCATCTTTGGCCCAGAAGCCATCATACAGAACATCCGTAATAATGAGGAATGGCATAATACCATTAAACAAAGTGCCGGAGAAAAAAACATCTCCGTAGATGAACGGCTGATGCAAGAAGCTCTTTATATCCTTGAGAACGAGCATCCGGCAGCCCTTAAAAAATACAATCGCATCAAGCAGATCATGGCAAACATCCGTACCGACAGCACATGGCATGCACATGTCCTTGAAAAAGCCGCCCATTATTACATGACCGAAGAAGAGATGGTGCGGGCGGATGCGGAGTATGTTTTTTGGATGGAATCCAAAAAACATTGAGCGATTGAAAAATTGCACGACCTAACGATGTATGAAAGACATTCCGCTAGCGCACGCCAGCCTGGTATGGAAAATTGAATCAAAAAACAAAAATGCCAGAAAGTCAGTCAGACTGAAAGAAATTCTCGCTAAAGCTACGGACAGCAAGGGCCCCGGCTAATACAACCAATGCAACTGGTCCAACAATTACAGGTACGAGTATTGACGCCCTGGAAGCAGCCTGTGCATAGGAATATGATTTCACGGCATTAATAGAAGATACAGGAATGGCAACCAGGGTGTCAAAATTACTGAAGCTGGTGTCAGTGGTAAAAATATGAACTGAATTAATAATTTCAGGCTCACTTCCTTTATCAAAGCGATTTAATCCTTTTTCTTTAGGCTCCAGGTATTTCACATGGTATCCGAGCTGAACATCAAGTCTTGCTTTTAAAATGCCGGCACCAACGCTCAGATCATATATATGCCAGGCCCATTCTCCCCTGTGCAGTACGAGGTATTTCCCATCATTTTCATATTGTTTCAACGATTGAGCAGAATAATCGCTTTCTGGGACCACCCGGAAAAAAGAGCAGGAAGAAAGAATTAGTAATGCTGCAATTAATAGGATTTTTGTTTTCATGGCTTTTGGTTTTGCAGTAAAATTATTATGACTTCGCTTGAAACCGAAATTGAAATTGAAGAGCACAAACGACTTATTTACCAGTATTTGCAATTAGCCTTCTGCTTAAGGTCACTTTACTGCAAAATTTACAAATGAAGCACACAGGCCTTGATTAATTTGCAATAATTCATACAATTAATCTTTGTTCAATTATCCTGTACAGAATTTTTATTTCCATAGCTCTGCGGT
>JAGLYE010000349.1 GCA_023132505.1 Bacteroidales bacterium
CTTTTCCGTCAATGACCACTAAATCCATCATCTCCCTGCGGGTGAAAAGTTCCACGGAACCCTTATGAATTTCTTTGCTTAGTGAGCCGTAGGCACCGAGCAGAAGCTGTTGTCCGGTTTGCCCCCTGGCATAAAAAGTCCTTGATACAAGTGCACCACCGAATGAACGGTTATCGAGCAACCCACCGTAGTCACGGGCAAAAGGAACACCCTGTGCCACACACTGATCGATGATATTGTCGCTAACCTCTGCCAGTCGGTAAACATTGGCTTCGCGAGCCCTGTAATCACCGCCTTTAACAGTATCATAGAAAAGACGGTAAATGCTGTCACCATCATTGGGATAATTTTTGGTAGCGTTGATCCCTCCCTGGGCAGCAATACTGTGTGCTCTCCGCGGGCTGTCCTGGATGCAAAATATCTTTACGTTGAACCCAAGCTCACCAAGGCTTGCGGCGGCAGCGGCACCGGCTAGTCCTGTGCCCACAACGATAATATCGATCTTTCGCTTGTTTGCAGGGTTAACGAGATCCTGGTTCGCTTTATAATTAGTCCATTTTTCGGCCAGAGGGCCTTCAGGAATTTTGGAATCTAATTTCATATCTTATAGTGTTATATTTTTCAAAAACAAGATTAACTGATCAAAAAGTACATGGGGATGGTAATGAATCCGAGTGGAATGACGATAGAATAGATCGTCCCGACGGCCTTGATAAACGGTGTGTATTTGCTGTGGCTTAAGCCAAGCGACTGAAATGCCGACTGGAAGGCATGGTTCAGGTGAAAGCCAAGGATGATGAGCAACACAATGTAGATGATTGAATACCAGGCATTGCTGAACAGGTTGATGGTCATATGGTAAAAATCATGATCGTTTGCCACAGTCATTGGCCCTTCCGGAGCTTCTGTGAATCCCAGCTTCACAAAGTAAAAGTTAATAAAATGTATCACCAGAAAAATAAGAATGATGATAGCTGTGTGAATCATATACTTGCTGAAAAAGGAAGTATGAGAAAACCCCTCTATCTTATACCTTTTTGGCCTGGCCAACCAGTTCTGGATTTGCAGGATCAGCCCGAATATGATATGGATGAGAAACCCGCCAAACAGGACAATCTCAAATGCTTTGATAAGGGGATTGCTGGTCATGAAATGAACAGCCAGATCGAAAATTTCCACATGATTTCCCGTTATTGGTAAAATAAACAGGTTAATGCCCAGGTGGACCATAAGGAACACTGCCAGGAATAAGCCTGCTATCGCCATGATGAATTTCTTCGTAAGGGAGGAATAATGTAATAATTTGGCCATAATTATTGTTTTTACAAAAGAACAGGTGTTGATTAAGTTTCTTACACTAAATAAGTGTATTTTTATTGGCTAACAAAATTAAGATTTTAATAATTGTAAATGCTCGTAAACCAATGAGTATTATTAATTTTTACTGGTTTTAAATAAGATTCGGTTTTATGAGATATGATCCTATAGACCCCGGCTTTTTTACTGAGAACAGGAAGAAATTTACAGCAATGCTTCCGGCCGGGAGCCTGGCTGTTTTTCATTCCAATGATGAATTTCCGCGCAACGGTGACCAAAACTTTCCATTCCG
>JAGLYE010000035.1 GCA_023132505.1 Bacteroidales bacterium
ACAAAGAATATCAAACTAAAGAATAAAAGCAGTCTGTACGGGGTTGGGGATGATGCTGCCGTGATTTCCAATAAGGACAGCCTTACTCTGGTTTCGACCGACTTGCTGGTGGAAGGGGTTCACTTTGATCTGGCCTATACACCTTTAAAGCATCTCGGTTATAAAGCAGCAGTGGTCAACTTCTCAGATATCTATGCCATGAATGGCATCCCTGAACAGATCACGGTGAGCCTGGCTATTTCAAACCGTTTTTCGCTCGAGGCAATTGATGAGATCTATAAAGGCATCTTCATGGCCTGTGAGGGCTACCATGTTGACCTGGTTGGCGGAGATACCACCTCAAGCATGGGTGGGCTGTTCTTATCCTTAACTGTGATCGGGAGAGTTTCTAAAAAAGAAATTGTTTATCGGAACACTGCCCGGGAACATGACCTGATTTGTGTGAGTGGTGACCTTGGTGCTGCATATATGGGCCTGTTGGTACTGGAAAGGGAGAAACAGGTGTATACGGTAAACCCTGATATGCAACCCGACCTGGAAGGGATGGACTATATCCTGGAACGACAGCTGAAACCGGAAGCACGAAATGACATTGGGAAAATGCTGAACGGGCTTGGAGTTCACCCAACAGCCATGATCGATATATCTGATGGACTGGCATCGGATATCATGCATATATGCAATGGGTCAAAGCTTGGATGCCAGATATATACAGAGAAGCTTCCGATTGATGCCGTGACCATCAAGGTGGCTGCAGAATTCCAGATCGATCCGAATACAGCGGTAATGAATGGCGGGGAAGACTATGAATTGCTTTTCACCATCAAGACTTATGATTATGAAAAGATCAAGGATATTAGTGGAATATCGGTGATCGGCCATATGACAGAAGCTGCTGCCGGTATGAACCTTGTAACCGCTGATGGAAAGTCATTACCCTTGAAAGCACAGGGTTGGGACGGATTGAAAGAACATACACTCCCAGGTAACGAATGAAAAACAGCTCCCATACCGATCTCTCCGGTGAAGTGAAAGTATTACCTGATAAGCCGGGGATCTACCAGTTCCTCGATAATACCGGGACTATCATTTATGTGGGTAAAGCCAAGAGCCTGAAAAAGCGTGTTGCCTCCTATTTCAACAAGGATCAGGCGCATAGCGGGAAAGTCTCGGTTATGGTGAAGAAGATCGCTGAGATGCGACATATGGTTGTTGACTCGGAACTGGATGCATTATTGCTTGAAAACAACCTCATTAAAAAATATCAGCCCCGCTATAATGTGATGCTGAAAGACGATAAGACTTACCCCTGGATATGTATAAGGAAAGAACGTTTCCCACGCATATTCTCTACAAGGAACATTGTTAAGGATGGGTCTGAATATTTCGGGCCTTATGCTTCGGGAAAGATGATGCATACAGTGCTGGATCTCATCAGGTCATTATATCCCCTCCGGAACTGCAAACATAATTTGAGCTCTAAAAATATTGAAAGCGGCAAGTTCAAGGTTTGCCTGGAGTACCATATCGGTAATTGCCTGGGCCCCTGCGTTGGATTTCAGACCGAGGAGAATTATAATAAGTATGTTTATGAGATCCGTGAGATCATCAAAGGCAATATCAGTACGATCATACGGGAGTTGAAAAAGCTGATGATGAAACATGCCGGATCTTTTGAGTTTGAAAAGGCCCAGATCATCAAGGATAAGCTGGAGTCGCTGGAAAATTATAAGAGCAAATCGACGGTTGTTAATCCCCGGATCAATAATGTGGATGTTTTTTCCATTATCACGGACGAAAAATCAGGCTACGTAAATTTCCTCAGGGTAGTGAACGGAGCCATTGTACAGACACATACAATTGAGTTGAAAAAGAAGCTCGACGAAAGCCCTGAGGAGTTGTTAAGTCTTGCTGTTATTGATCTCCGGCAGCGTTTTGGGGATAGCAGCATAGAACTGCTGATGCCATTCAGACCGGATCAGGAAATCCCCAATGTGAAGATCACCATCCCCCGAAGGGGAGACAAAAAACAACTGCTTGAACTGTCAGAAAGGAATGTGAAGTACTATAAGCTCGAAAAGCAGAAGAAGCTTGACCTTACAGATCCGGAACGTCATAGCAGGCGAATTCTTGAGACGATGAAAGGCGACCTGCGCATGAAGGAGTTGCCGGAACATATCGAGTGTTTCGACAATTCAAATATGCAGGGTGATTATCCGGTTGCTGCGATGGTATGTTTTAAAAATGCCAGGCCATCAAGGAAAGAGTACAGGCATTTCAACATCAAGACGGTTGAGGGCGCTGACGACTATGCATCGATGGAAGAGATCATATCCCGCAGGTATAAACGATTAATGGATGAGCAGCAGCCATTGCCGCAGCTCATTGTGATCGATGGCGGAAAGGGCCAGCTGAGTGCAGCCCTGAAAAGTCTCGGTAAGCTTGGCTTAAGGGGTAAGATCACCATTATTGGCATTGCAAAAAAGCTGGAAGAGATCTATTACCCCGGCGATTCGCTGCCTATGTTCCTTGACAAGACTTCAGAAACCCTTCGGGTGATCCGCCACCTGCGTGATGAAGCCCACCGCTTCGGTATTACCCACCACCGAAAACGTATGGAAAAGGGTACCATCCGCTCCGAGCTCACCGATATCAAAGGCATCGGCTTTAACACAGCTCAGAAACTTCTCTGGAAGTTCAAATCCGTGAAAAAGATCAAAGAAGCCACAGAAGAACAACTTGCCGAAGTCATTGGCAAAGCCAAGGCTGGGATTGTTTATCAATACTTTTATTAAGATACCCTCCCCCTGTCCCCCTCCCTTCTGGAAAGGAGGGGGGACGTTATCTGTGAGGTTCATTAATACAATCTCCTCTCCCTGCTGGCAGGGAGGGGCCGGGGGTGGGTAAAAATCCCCACTTTTCCCTATCTTTGAATCTTCCTAAAAAATTTCTAACTAAAAACCACTAACATGAAATCATTACTCTCCGTGCTAAGTAAAACTCTCTTTGTGTTTGCAATCACGATGTTATTATTTGCATCACCTGATGTCATTGCACAGAAAAAGAAGAAATCTGATGAAAAGAATGATACCATTACCTCCGGTCAGGTGAGCGGCCTTAAATGGAGGAGCATTGGCCCGGCATTTACATCCGGTCGCATTGCCGACTTTGCCGTGAACCCTTGCAACCCAAGCGAATACTATGTCGCTGTGGCTTCAGGGCACATCTGGAAAACAGTGAATAATGGAACCACCTTCTCTCCGATCTTCGATAATTACGGAGCATATTCGATCGGCTGCCTGGCCATGGATCCCAACAACCACAATGTCGTTTGGACCGGCACGGGGGAAAACAATCACCAGCGTGCCCTGGGCTATGGTAATGGCGTATATAAATCTGTTAACGGTGGAAAGAAATGGGAAAACATGGGATTGAAAGATTCCCGCCAGATTGGAAAGATACTGATTGATCCGAGGAATTCGGATGTGGTTTATGTTGCCGCCGAAGGCTCTGTATGGGGCCCTGGAGGGGAAAGAGGCCTGTATAAAACCATCGATGGCGGCACGACCTGGGAGCTGATACTTGAGATCAGCGAACATACAGGTATCAACGACATGGTGATGGATCCGCGTAACCCGGATGTGATCTATGCATCTTCGGAGCAGAGAAGGCGGCATGTACATACAAAGATAGGCGGTGGCCCTGAATCCGGTATTCATAAGACCACCGATGGTGGTACGACCTGGAAAAAATTGAAGTCGGGCCTGCCGGGCGGTGATGTCGGAGGGATCGGACTTGCTATCTCACCGGTGAACCCGGATGTGGTATATGCGATCATTGAGGCCGCAGGAGAAAGCGGAGGATTTTTCCGCACAACCGACAGGGGGGAGTCATGGAAGAAGATGAGTAGCCACCATGCCAGCGGACAATACTATAATGAGATCTATTGCGACCCCGCAGATGTTGATAAGGTGTACTCTGTTGAAACAATTTCGCATGTTACTCTAGATGGTGGTAAAACCTGGAATCGTGTGGGTAACAACAGCCGCCATGTGGATGACCATGCTCTGTGGATCGACCCGAAAGACACAAAACATTTTCTTATCGGTGGCGATGGAGGGGTATATGAAAGCTTCGATGGAGGGAAAAATTATATCTTCAAGTCAAACCTCCCGGTAACACAGTTCTATAGGGTGAATGTTGACAATACCTGGCCTTTCTACTGGGTATATGGTGGTACACAGGATAACAGCAGCTTTGGTGGCCCTTCACAGAATACAAGCCGCCAGGGAGTGAGCCAGGGAGAATGGGTGGTAACCTTGGGTGGTGACGGATTCTGGCAGGCTATCGATCCTGACAATCCTGATATTGTTTATTCGGAATACCAATATGGGAACATCAGCCGCCATGATAAGCAGAGCGGACAAAATACCGGAATAAAACCACAGCCACGCAAAGGAGAAGATACCTATAAGTGGAACTGGAATACCCCATTCATCATCAGCCCGCATTCAGGAACACGCTTGTATATTGCTGCCAATATAGTGTTCAGGAGTGATAACCGTGGCGATAACTGGGACGTGATCAGTGACGATATAACAGCACAGGTCGACAGGAATACCTGGCCGGTAATGGATCGCTACTGGGGTGTGGATGCCGTACAAAAGGATGTGTCAACATCCCTCTTTGGGATGGCGGTTTCCCTGGCAGAGTCAAGTATAAAGGAAGACCTGCTTTATGTCGGCACCGATGACGGTGTGATCTCAGTTACAGAAGATGCCGGTGAAACCTGGCAGCAGGTGAAAACTTTCCCGGGAGTGCCGGAGTACACCTATGTGAGCGACATCCTCCCGGATAAGTTTGATGAGAACGTGGTTTATGCATCATTCGATAATCACAAGCGCGACGACTTCAAACCTTATATCCTCAAGAGTGAGGATAAAGGGACGACCTGGACTTCCATCAGCGGGAACCTTCCCGAAAATGGAACTGTACATACCCTTGAGCAGGATATTGAGCGCCCTGAACTGCTTTTTGCAGGTACTGAATTTAGCGTCTTCTTCAGCATCGATGGAGGTAAGATCTGGACACAGCTCAAGTCAGGTTTGCCTTCTGTAGCTGTAAATGATATGGTAATACAGGAAAGGGAAACCGACCTGGTGCTTGCCACTTTCGGGCGTGGTTTCTACATCCTTGATGACTATTCACCGCTTCGCGTTCTCAGTAAGGAACTTCTTGACTCAGGCGCATATATCTTCCCGATAAAGGATGCTTTGATGTACACCATGACGAGGGGAAGGTACGGACAGGGATCGACACCATATTTTTCTAAGAATCCTGATTTCGGAGCAGTATTTACATACTATGTAAAAGAAGTCCCTAAAACCTTGAAACAGATCCGAAAAGAGGAAGAAAAAAAGCTGATCAAGGATAAAAAACCTATTCCCATTCCAGGCATGGACGAGCTGAGGGCCGAAGAGAGAGAGGTGAAGCCCTACCTGATCTTTACCATTACTGATGCTGTTGGCAATATTGTGAGGAAGATCAACAAGCCATATTCAAAGGGATTGAACCGTATGACCTGGAACCTGAGGTATCCTGCTAAAAGTAGTGTCAGACTAAAAAACGACAAATATGATCCGATGGCCAATGATCGCGACGGTATGGCTATTATGCCCGGTAAATATTTTGTAAGCCTTTCAGAATGGGTTGGTGGAGAAGTCAGGGAATTGGTACAAGCTGTTGAGTTCAATACAGTGGTGCTGAATAATGTGACACTGCCTGCGCCTGATCTGGCTGAATTATTGGCTTTTCAGGAAAAGACAGCCAGGCTTACACGTGCTATTAATGCTGCCAGGCAGATTACAGATAACCTGATCAAAAGGACGCAATATGTAAAACAGGCCATAAACAATACACCGGATGCTCCTGTTGAACTTCTGACGAAAGCTACCGAAATAGAACTTCAACTTGATGATATCCGCTGGACATTTTACGGGCAGAGCCCGAAGGCCAGCCGGGAAGAAAACTGGCCTGCTTCACCTTCCATCAACGAAAGGGTAGGGGCGCTGGTATACTCACACTGGGGTTCTACATCCCGGGTATCTGAAACCCAAATTCAGATGTATGATGTCCTGGCAGAAGAGTTCCCGCCGATACTCGAACAACTAAGGAATATTGCCGAAGTTGAACTGAAAGCACTCGAAGCTGAACTTGATACCATAGGTGCTCCCTGGACACCGGGCAGGATCCCGGAGTGGAAGGAATAATTATTTGTTCATAATCAGTAGTGATGCGTTAAAAAATGTTCAATCTTCTAAAAGTATAGTAAATACAATATATACAGGACGTTCTTTGATTTTTTGATTTGACTATTAGTCTCGCCGCTCAACACAGTTTATACTGAGCTGGTCGAAGTGCTCGCGATGACAAGGACAAGCTTTTATAACTACTTGGTTTCGCCGCTCGACTTCGCTCGCGATGACAAGGACTACGCTCTTTAATTATGAGGTCTCGGCTTCGCTCGACCTTCGCTTATGTGAGCTTGCATTCTGGCAGCGGGATTTTTCGTGTAGGGTATCCAGGTCTTTTTTGAAGTAGGCTAATTTTTTTACCCTAGACCATTTCTTTAATTTCTTTTCCGCAAAAATGGCATCATTAATATTTTCGAATGTCAGATAGTGTTTAAGAATAACCGGCTGCCTGGAGTATGTATAACAATCTTTATGATATCCCAGCTGATGCTCCAGTACACGTTGCGAAATATCGTTTGTCACGCCAATGTAATAAGAGCCATCGCTACATTCCAGCAAATACACATAATAAGTCTTCATACTTATTAATACCAATAAATCGAAAATGTCCCACTTTTGTTCGAGCGAAGCCGAGAACACAAACGTTTAATCAAGCCCCGTTGTCATCGCGAGCGAAGCCGAGCGGCTGCCAGATGTTAACTGCCGAAGTTGTCATGCATAAGCGAAGCCGAGAACTTAGGAATTTTTGTCTTTGCTAAAACTCCTGTAAATGAGCTGTTTACCAAACAACAAATCAATCAAAATGTCAAAGAACAGCTTAACTCATTTAATTACAATCAATTAGTAACGCATCAGTAATAGTTCTTAATTAGTAGTGATGCGTTAAGAAACATGAATGTCTTTAAACCTATAATAATTACAAGTATTCTAGGGAATATTGATGTTTTTTGATTTCAATTTAATAATACAAATATTGATTAAAACTGATAATGAAATAATTTTTATCACACTGTTAATGAATGGTTTAGTGTATTGAGATTTAGACAGAACGTAAAATTATGAACTCAACGCATCAGTAATGGCTCTTAATGATCAGTGATGAATGTTTATCCTAACATAACCGTTCATTGCTGATCATTTTTTATGCTCTTTATTCTACACAAGATATCATTTTATTATTTATTTATTATTAGTAGCTTGGAAACTAAATTAGTTTTTAGTTTCTTTGCATTCCAATATATTTTAATTGGCCAAAAGTGGAGGTATTCAATATAATGAGTACGTACGCAATATTGAGAAGTACAACTGTGAATCATGGAAGCAGATATCAAAAAAAAGATTAAAATCGCTGGTGCTTTTGAAAAGCACTTTCGGCATTTCGGTTTCAGAAAAACTGCGATGGATGATGTTGCAGCCGAACTGGGTGTGAGTAAGAAAACCATTTATAAACACTTTACTTCGAAGGATGATATTTTTTATTTCATCATCAGCAGGAAGGCGGAAGCAAGAAGGATAATGATCGAAAAGAAGATCATGCACATTGGCTCTGCAGGAGCAAAGATGGAAGAGATGATCAGGATCAACTTCACCGAATTCAGGAAGATCCATAAACGGAAGGCACATGCCTTTAATGATCGCTTTCAGTCAGAGATCGCTGCCGGGGCTTTCAGGGAAGCTTTCCATCAGATTGTGAGCGATATTATTGATGAAGGGGTGAATAATAATGAGTTTGACGTATGCGACCATGGAATGACCGTCAGGTATATACAGGCTCTTATGACGGAAACTGTGAGGTATCTGCGCGAGGATCAGTCATCCCAACCGGAAGATTTCCTGATCTGTTCAGTCAATAAACTTCTTAATAAGGAATAAACAATTAGCAGATTATATTGTCATTTAAACAAATTATAAGAATTAAGAAACCATGCTAAGGAAAATTATTGTAGTCATTTCAGTCATTGTTATTTTATCTTTATCTGTACTGGCAATGTTTTATTTTGCCGGTCTGAAAGAAGCCCCGGAAATTTTTATTCCTGAGGATGTTGCCAGGAAAGTGAAGGCCAATCCCGTGAAATATGAGCAGGTAAGCTATATCATCTCTTCCACAGGGCGCCTTGGCTCACAGAGTTATGTGGACATTATTTCAGAGGTACAGGGAGAGATCCTGGCCGGCAATGTTCCTTTAAAAAAAGGTCAGCGTTTTAAAAAAGGTGATCTGCTCATCAGGATATATGATGAGATCACTGATTATAACCTGAAGGCAGCCAAAAGCCGATTTCAAAACAGTATCGCTAACATCCTGCCTGACTTTAAGATCGACTACCCTGAAGATTATCATAAGATCAGGGATTTCTTCGATGCTGTGAAGATCGATAAACCATTGCCGGCCTTGCCGGAGATCACTTCCGACCAGCAACGGATCTTCCTTGCCAGCAGGAATATCCTCAACGATTATTTTACCATTAAGAGCAATGAGATCCAGCTTGGGAAGCACCGGATTTGTGCTCCTTTCAATGGAACCTTCACCGAGGTGATGCTGGAAGTTGGCTCAATAGCCAATCCGGGCAGCCGCCTCGCCAGGATTATCAACACAGGCATGCTTGAACTTGAAGTGCCGATAAATGTGACAGATGTGAAATGGATCAATAAGGGAGACAAGGTTTTGGTATCATCTGAGGATGGTTCAGATGAATGGACAGGGACTATTATCAGGAAAGCTGATTATGTCGATCGCAGTACCCAATCGGTAAGTGTATTCATCAGTGTGATAAATAATGCTGACCATCTCCTTTATGAAGGGCAATATCTCATGGCATCTTTCGACGGGGAGATCACCGGCAACGCCATGGAGATTCCGCGCAGGGCAGTCTTTAATAATAATATGGTATATGTTGTCAACGACAGCACACTGCGCAAGGCGGAGATCAATATCCTCAAGATCAATCAGCAGAGCATGATCTTCAATGGTTTGGATGAAGGTGTGCATGTAGTCGTAGAACCTTTGATCAATGTGGTTGAAGGGGTAGTAGTAGAGATTTATTAAGCCATTGAATATCCTGTTTCAAAATAGTAAATCAAACAGATCATGATCAAGAAACTAGTTACAACATTTGTCAAATATCCCTTTTATGCCAACCTGATCATTGCTGTTCTGCTCCTTGCAGGTGGACTGGGGTTGTCAGTAATGAAAAAATCTTTTTTCCCTGAACGGTCCACAAGGGATATAGTTGTGAGTGTTGTCTACCCCGGAGCGTCTCCCAAGGAAATGGAAGAAGGGATTACCATGCGTGTTGAAGAGGCCACCAGGGGCATTGTCGGTATTAAGTGGATTAATTCCACATCCTCCGAAAACTTTGCCAATGTCAGGATCACCACCACCGGTGATTACGATATAGATGAAATACTGATGGAGGTTAAAAATGCCGTTGACGGGATCACTTCTTTTCCTGTTGATGCGGAAAAGCCTGTCGTTTATAAGGATAGAAACAAGACCAATGCGCTTTTTATGAGTCTTGTGGGAGATGTAGACCTGCTGACACTTAAAAAATATGCTGACGAAATTGAGCTCGACCTGTATAACTCAGGGGTGATGTCACAAATCCAGGTATCGGGCTACCCGGCCCTGGAAATTTCTGTGGAAGCATCAGAAGAGGATTTGCTCAGGCATAATCTCACTTTCAGTGAAATATCTTTGGCAATTGCCATGAACAACAGGGATATCTCCGCAGGTACGATTCGTTCTGATGAAGAGGAAATACTGATCCGCTCAAGGGCAAAGACCTATGATCCGGATAAGATCGGAGAGATCATTCTCCGGGCCGACAGTGATGGCAGGTATCTGCGCATCCGTGACGTGGCCCAGGTAAAAATGAAGTTTGCCGATGTTCCGAGTGGTGCGTACATGAATAGACAGCAAAGTATCTCCTTTCAGGTGTTTAAACTCAGTGATGAAGATCTTTCAGAGATCTCATCATTTCTTGATGATTATATCACCGAATTCAATACGGCCAACAATGGTGTAAAATTAGAAGTGACATATAGCTTCCTTGATATGCTTGGCGACAGGCTTAACCTGCTTTATAGAAATGGAGGGATAGGCCTTTTTCTGATACTGATATCACTCGGCCTGTTCCTGAATCTGCGCTTGTCCTTATGGGTCGCATGGGGTATCCCGGCTTCCTTCCTTGGAATGTTCATCATGGCATCCCTTTACGGGATCACTATTAATATGATTTCTCTCTTTGGGATGATCCTTGTTGTAGGTATCCTCGTTGATGACGGCATCGTGATCGCAGAGAATATTTATACACATTATGAAAGAGGCAAAAGTGCAAAAAGGGCAGCTATTGAAGGGACCATGGAAGTATTGCCGGCGGTAACAACCTCTGTTGTGACAACCATGATAGCATTCTCCCCATTACTCTTCCTTCAGGGCCGGATGGAAATGATGTTCGAGATGGCTTTTGTTGTGATCTTCAGTCTCCTGTTTTCCCTTGCT
>JAGLYE010000350.1 GCA_023132505.1 Bacteroidales bacterium
TTTATCAAACACCTCAGCAATTTCGAGGGCTGAAAAACTTGTTTTGGCCCGCATGTTGTCAACACTGCCAATCTCCAATCCATCATATTGGGAATCAAGGTCTAGCTCTGAAACGCCACCGATCTCTATGCTACTGAACCTGGAATACACGTTAAGATAGCCTGCTTTTCCAAGATCCATACTGCCATATTCTATCGTAAGGTCTGCCGCTCTCAGGAAGTCGATCTCAGCATCACCGAATTTCACAATAATATTGTTCTTCTTTGCTGAGAGTTTGCCAAGTTCAATGTTGCCATATCCGATCTTTATCTGCGTATTGCCGGAGAGGTCTCCTACACAGGCATTTCCAAATTCGTTATCAAGTACGAGCGCATTTGATGCCGGCATCTTCACCTCATATTCAATTTCCATGTTGCAATTATTGCAATTCAGTTTCCCATCGAATGTGGTAATGGCTTTCACCAGGTCTGCAGTACCGCTGATCGTCACATTGATCTTATCCAGGATACGTTGTGATTCCTTTTCGGACCTGGCATCCACGCTGATCTCAACATCGATCACCAGCTGGTTTTTATCCCAGGTATCGATGTGTACCTGTCCGTACTTATTTGAGATCCGTAGTTCGGCATCTTCCTTTACATCGAAACTTTCATGATAGCTTTTTTTAAGTTCCTGTGCTGTAAGATTTGCTCCTGCAAACAGCAGCATCAGGCTAAGTAAGATTGAAATTTGAGTAATCCTTTTCATTTTTCCGGTTTTTAATTTTATAATTGACAAATTTTTGTAATAATATTATCGAGGATCTTAATCCTTGTCCTGTAATTGGTTACCAGCGCCCCATACACCCTTTCATTGGATTCATCCTTATTCAGTTCTTCCTGCAGCTTGCCTGCATCTTTTTCCAGTTCATCGAGTTGTGTTCTGGCCATCTGGTCAATTTTGGCTGCCTCTTCATCTGAAGCAGCACAGCTTGAAATATCGTCAAAGCGCTGATCAGTAAGCATATTATAGTGATCAACGACCTGGCTGAGTTCATCACTCATAGGGCTGGCCTTCACAGTGGATGAATTACCTGCGTACTGATACAGCAGTATGCCCGACATGCCGGCAATAAGGATAATTGCGGCTGCGTAACGCCAGAGTGGCTTCCTGCGTTTCTTTTCATCCGCATGGAATTCTGTATCCAGCCGGGTAGTAAAGCGTTCGAAGTGTCCTTGCTCCGGTTCATGCACGTCATAGTGCTGACGGTTTTTCTTGATTTTATCTTCCAGTATACTCATGATCCTTAGTTTACAAGTTCATCAATTTTTTGTTGTTTCAGTAATTCCCTGAGCCGGTATCTGGCCCTGGAATAACGGGTACGACTGGCATTATTTGAGATATTCAGCACCTGGGATATTTCTTCATGGTCATAGCCTTCGAGCAGCAATAAACTCAGTATCACCCTGTCATCCTCGCCCAGTTGTTCAATCCCCTTCCTGATCTGATCGATCTTATAGGATAATATCTCCAGGTAGTTTTCTGTCGAATTATCAGAGGGCAGGTCAATGCCTGATTGATCCAGCGAAATCTCTTCTTTTTTCTTTTTTA
>JAGLYE010000351.1 GCA_023132505.1 Bacteroidales bacterium
AACACCTTGCATTAGCCGCAATGAAAAAAGCGATCAATGAGCTTCAGCATCTCTGCTTCATCATTTCCAATGTCATGTCGCAGGGTTTTATCATTAAAGCTTTTCAGGTAGGATGCGATCCACTTAAGCATGCCTTCTGAGAAAACACCATCTTTAGTGTAGATGTTTTTTTGTTGAAGCAATGCATCTGCTGATTCCCAGCATGATCCTGGCAGTACAGATAAGGATTCGAGTTTTGCTTTATTCTCATCCATGAAAATATTCACATCAACATAGGTTTCTTTGGCATATTTCAGTGCATTCTTCATTTCGAAGCCGTGTCGTGCTGCAACGGTCAGCCCGGCCAGCAGGAGGTAGATGTCTGCCGACCCGTCGGGGCAACGAAATTCTACAGTTTGTTTATTGGTATTATCACCTTCAGCCGGCCCTTCCTGGGGATTGGCCTGATGGAGCATATCTTTTGTCTGTGACCAGCCCAGGGGTACCCTTACGAGTACCGAACGGTTACGGTCACCCCAGCAAATATTCGTTGGCGCTTCCTGATGGGGAACGAGTCTGAAATATGATGTTGGACTAATATTGCCAAAGGCAGTCAGGGAAGATGCCAGCGACAGGTAGCCTGCGATAGCTTTTTTAGCTATGTCGCTAAGTCCGTTCTTGTCCACCATCATGTTTTGTCCGTTTTTCATCAACCTGGTATGGATGTGCAGCCCACTGCCTGCCTTGCCCACTGTGATCTTCGGGGCGAAGGTCACCGTGACGCCATATTTGTGGGCCAGGGTCCGGAGGATCCATTTAGCAACCATCAGCTGGTCAGCAGCATCTTCAACGTTCACCGGGAGGAATTCAATTTCGTTCTGTTCGTATCCGGTATCCCCAACATTGAAGTTGCCAACCTCAGAATGACCGTACTTGATCTTGCCACCCGATTGTGCAATGGCCATCATAGCCTCTGTGCGCAACTCTTCCCATTTGGTAAATGGGGTTGATTCGTGATACCCTTTTTGATCCTCGGCAGTGTATAAAGGCTCTTTTTCAAAGATGACATAGTATTCGAGCTCACCCATAGCCTCGAAAATCATACCGGTTTCTTTCTTAAAAGAATCATGTGCTTTCTTGAGGATATATTCCGGGGCGCTTTCGAGTGGGTTTCCGTTTTTGTCGAAATACGAGCATAGAATATCCAGGGTGGGAATTTCTGTAAAAGGGTTTACGAAAGCTGTCTTATACCGGGGCATCACGTACAGGTCGCTGGAGCCGGCTTCTATAAAAGAAAACAGGCTGGAGCCGTCAACACGTTCCCCGCAAGTGAGAATACTATCCAGATGCTCCTTGCTATTGATGATGAAGTTGAGGGTTTTGAGCCTTCCGTCCCATCCGGTATACCTGAAGTTAACCATGCCGATATTGTAATCTTCACAGTATCTGATCAGGTCATCCTTGGTAAATTCTTCTGTTGGTTTATTGAGATATTGTACTAGCGGATTTGGATTCATTGCTTAATATTTTTAGCTGTCAGAAAAAGGATGGTAAACTTACTAAAAAACTTGAACCCTTATACGCGTGACGAGAAGAATAGTTTTGAG
>JAGLYE010000352.1 GCA_023132505.1 Bacteroidales bacterium
ACTCAGCAGAATAGATTTCTCCCTTTGGCCGAAATGACTTAGATATCGGACTATTGAGACAGTCTCTTCAGCTTTTTAATGAGTTCTTCTTCTGTCAACTGTTCCTGCTCGCCTTTATTCATATCCTTGAGCATGAACTTCTTGTTCTTTATTTCTTCAGTACCGGCCATGACAATGAAGGGGATGCCTTTATTGTTGGCCCAAACCAGTTGTTTCTTCATCTTGGCAGCATCAGGATACAGTTCGGTATTGATGCCTGCTTTCCTTAGCCTGTTGATCACAGGCAGGCAATATTTTACTTCTTCATCCCCGAAATTCACGAACATGACTTTAGAGGAGGCATGGTATGCATCCGGAAAGCGATCCTGTTCGAGGAGCACATCATAAATCCTGTCGGCACCGAATGAGATACCCACGCCTGAGATGCCTTCAAGTCCGAATACACCTGTGAGGTCGTCATACCTGCCGCCTCCGCAGATACTTCCCATGGCCATGTTAGTGGCTTTTACCTCAATGATGGCTCCGGTATAATAGTCGAGTCCGCGGGCAAGGGTGAGGTCCAGTTCAAATTTGGCATTGATGCCCAGGTCTTTCAGGTGGCGCATCACGGTCATGGTTTCTTTGCAGCCTTCAAGACCGGTGGGGGAGTCTTTCAGTATCTCCAAAAGCTTCGGGAACTTCTCCTTCAGTTTCCCTTCCAGGGTAAGGATGGGCTGAAGCTTGTCGATGGCATCTCTGGAAACACCTTTTGCAAGCATTTCCTCATTTACCTTTTCAATACCGATCTTATCCAGTTTATCTATGGCCACTGTAATATGCCCGAAGTTTTCCGCTTCTCCTATCACCTCGGCGATTCCAGCCAGGATCTTCCTGTTGTTCAGCTTTACAACAGCATTTATTTCCAGTTTTGTAAAAACGTCATCGATGATCTGTATCAGTTCCACTTCATTTAGCAGTGAATCGCTGCCGATCACATCCACATCGCACTGGAAGAATTCGCGGTAACGTCCTTTTTGGGGGCGGTCGGCACGCCATACCGGCTGTATCTGGTAACGCTTGAAAGGGAATGAAATGTCGTTCCGGTGTTGCACCACATAGCGTGCAAAGGGCACAGTAAGGTCAAAGCGGAGCCCTTTATCGCTGATTAGTCTTGTAATTCCGGTCTGGTCTTTTTCTGCCAGGGCTTTACCATCAATTTTATCGAGATATTTACCTGAGTTCAGTATCTTGAAGAGCAGCCTGTCGCCTTCATCGCCATATTTGCCCAGCAGGGTGGACAGGTTTTCCATTGCCGGCGTTTCGATCGGCTGGTATCCGTAACGGCAAAAAACATCCCTGATGGTATCGAAGATATAGTTCCTTCTGGCCATTTCGATGGGGGAGAAGTCGCGCGTCCCTTTGGGAACGGATGGTTTTTGTGCGGACATGGGGTTGATGTTTGGTGTAAAAGTAAGGATTTTTAAAAATACCAGGAGGTGTTAGGTGTTGAGTGTTGGGTGTTGAGTGTTGGGTGTTGGGTGTGTTTGCTATTGTTGCCAGCTGA
>JAGLYE010000036.1 GCA_023132505.1 Bacteroidales bacterium
CAACTGGCAGAAGAAAATGGAAAAGAATTAATGGTTGTTCTCTCTATGGGATTCGGCAACCCATATGGCGACCCCTGGTCTGTTGATATGCTGACTGATATTTCAGGTTATTTTTATGATGAAGGCTTTCGGGTGATTCCTATTGCTGATGTAATCGGTCTGGCTGGGCCTGATTTGATCCACGACGTCTACTCCACGCTTATTTCTTCCTTCCCGGATGTAGAGTTTGGTATTCACCTGCATACCACCCCTCATGAATATTATGATAAGGTTGATGCAGCTTATTCAGCAGGTGTCAGACGCTTTGATACTGTATTAGGAGGAATTGGAGGATGCCCCATGACCAACCACGACCTCATAGGGAATTTGAATACACTTTCGTTGGTGGAATATTGTGAGAAAAATGGCATAGAACATGGTTTGGATGCAATACTTCTTAGCGAAATTGCATTAAAATATAGTTTCTAAAAAAATAGCCACAGAGGCATTGAGAACACAGAGGTACACAGTTATTAGAAGATCGTGTATTGAAAATCGAAAATCCACCTAACACTCAACACCCAACACCCAAAACCCAAAACCATATTAGGTCCCTCCTTTGTCGGGATTAGTTCCACTATAACTTCAGGCTTCACCTTCAGTCAGTGTCACTAACTTAAACGTCTCCTTAACCCTCACGCCCTTATCAGTTTCCTGTAAGGTGCAGCACTCATTGTAAAGGTCATGTTCAAAAAAGAGCACGTAATCCCCCGGTACAGCTTCCTTGTAAAATCTGGTCTTATCGTCCAGGGTCACAAGGGGTCTGGTATCGTAAGCCATGATCCAGGGCATAGGGATATGTGTGCTGGCCGGTAATAGGTCTGCCATAAAAGCTACAGTGCGGCCATGATAATTAATAAGTGGAATGATCTGACCTTCGGTGTGACCATTGAAGATTCTGACGGAAATATTGGGCAAGATATCCCCTTCTTCTTCAATCAGCTTCAGGTGGCCGCTTTCTTTAATTGGAAATATGTTTTCCTTCAGAAAAGATGCACTTTCGCGATGGTTCGGATTGGTAGCCCACTCGTACTGCTGTTTGCTCACCCAATAGGTAGCATTAGGAAAGCTAAGTTCGTATGCTGTATTGTCGTCGTTATATTTAATGCTTCCGCCGCAGTGATCGAAATGCAGATGGGTAAGGACCATATCCGTAACATCGGCAGGCTTGTACCCAAACTTTGCCAGAGAGCTTTCAATAGTATCATCACCGTTCAGGTAGTAATGTTTCAGGAAGTCATGGTCCTGTTTATCGCCGATACCGTTGTCGATCAATATGAGCCTGTTTTCATCTTCGATGAGGAGGCAGCGCATGGCCCAGTTGCATAGATTTTTTTCATCAGCCGGGTATTGCTTCTGCCAAAGCATTTTGGGTACTACACCAAACATGGCGCCCCCATCAAGTTTTAAATTACCTGTTTCTATTGGGAAAAGATTCATTATAAAGGTTAAGTGTTGAGTGTTGAGTGTTGAGTTAATTATAAATTATAAGCTTTTAAATTATAAACTAATTACTTTTAAGAAAGTTCATTCAATGCATAAGCATAGGCTCCAACCGCTACGGCTCTTGAAGTTCCCAGCCTAGAAATTCCAAGCCCGATCTTTTTTACAGGGTCATAATTGACTTTCTTTTCACTGAATGGGACTTGTATTTGCCTTGATGTATCTTTTGAAAAGTCATCGAAACCCTTTTTATCTTCCAGATTATATGCTACTATCTCCAATCTCGGGAGCTTATCACCGTTGATTTCAGTAAATGAATTATTCATTTCTTTCACCAGTTGTGGCAGAAAAAGTGGCCAGGCTCCGGCCAGTCCGCCACCGATCACTACCAGGCTATCGGTTAATGTTACGGCATTTGCAAAGGAATTCCCGGCCACTTCAGCCAATTCATTAAAGGCTGTTTTTGCGGCGGAAATATCTCCTTCATCCTTACCAATACCAATATTAAAGATGGTCTCCGGCTCAGGGGCTTCTTCAATTTGGATTCCGGCTTCTCTGGCAAAAACCCTTTTGATGCCCCTGATGGTAACACTGTCTTCGGCACTGGTGAGAGGATAAAGTTTATTCCGCATGCGGTTGATCTCTGCACCGGCGGAATTATCACCGATATAGAGTTCTCCTTTTCTTACTATACCTCCGCCGAAGCCGGTTCCTAAGGTTACACCAAGCAGATTATTATATCTTCTCTGAATGCCCATACTTTCAAGGGCAATATTTACTTCCGGAAGCAAGCCGGCAATGGCTTCTCCATAAGTAAATAGGTCACCATCGTTATTAATAAATACCGGTATACCGAAATGTTCTTCCAACATGGCCTTCAATGGCACCCCTCCCCTGAACAAAGGCAGGTTTTCCAGGTCACCAATGATGCCGTTTTCAAAATCTGCCGGGCCGGGAAAGCAAAAGCTAATGGCAGCAGGGGTTTCACCAGCCTGCCCCTTCACCTCCTCAAACCCCTTTACAATCATCTTCAGAATATCCTCAAGACTGTTAGCAGCAGCAGGCAATCTTTTCCCCTCTGAGATCATTTCCCCTCTCTTGACGGCGAAGAAATCAAAATTAGTTCCGCCTGCATCCAGGATAAGGATCGTTCGCAAATCGTTCTTATAATCCATTGATGGGAATTTCCTGCAAGATAGTAAAAGAACAAGGAATAAAGAACAAGGAATAAGAATAAGAATAAGAATGGGGAAGGTTATCAATCATCAATACTTCGTTCTTATTCTTATTCCCTGTTTGGGATTCTTTATTCAGAAATGTTGCGCTTCGCAACCTTTCTGTAGGTAAGGGTTATACCGAAGTTGCTGCTTTCTTTTTCAATAATGATCTTATCATCAGAGCTTTCTTTCAGTTCATAGCCTTCAGGCAATTCGGCTGATTTATAGCCGGGGCCGTAAACCCATGGGCCGTATGGACTGCATTCAACAGTAAAGTAGTTATCGGCACCATCAAGCCCGTTATAATACAATTCACCAGGTTCACCGGATACTTCCCATATCTCATAATCCACCTCCCAGGCATAAAAGACATTTGCCTGTCCGTTCCAGATTCTGCCATCGTAATACAAGGTATAGAAACCCGGCCATGATCTATAATATCTGCCATATTGAAAAACGGGTGGGATATCGCCGGTACCGGCATCTATATACTCAGGTTGTGCATCAATCCAGGTAATTGAAAGAAATGCATCACCGGGCCGGCCGTTTCGGCCATACCATGGTTCAGTGTAGCAAGAACTAAGAATAATTGTGGCCAGCGCCAGGAAAAAGAGCCATCTAAGATGTGAGCCCGTGATCCCAGTCGCGGCTTTCAAACCGGATTTTAACACATTTGATTTCATCGTAATAATCTTTTAGGTTCATAAATAGGGGGCCCGATCACATAAATCCAATTTGTGTGCCAAACTGGTTTTGGGTGTTGAGTGTTGAATGTTGAGTGTTGGGTGGATATTCGATATCCGATATCCGATATTTGATACTCGATATTAGATTGTATCAGGCAATCAACTTGTCAGGTGCCAATATTTATTAAAAATCCAGAGAGAGAGAGAAATAGAACACCGGCTTATAGATCTTGCCGTCTTCCACTCCCCAGGCAAGATCGCCACGCATGAAATAACCAAGGATACGGGTTCTGAGGCCGAAGCCGAAACCACCCACCATGGGGTCGCGCTGCTGCTTAACCTTGATCAGAAGAGAGCCGCTGTAAATATATTTGGTATATAATGAATTTTCCTCCGAATAGGGATTCCAGCTGGTCCAGGCGGTACCGGCATCAACAAAACCAACAAGCTGGAAATTATTCAGGAAATCCGACCTGATAGGCCGATTGTACAAATACCTGAAAAGCGGCATGCGCAATTCAGAGTTGAGCACCGCAAAATTGTTCCCGTTTCTGATATTTTGATGAAAACCCCGCATATTGGTTGCCAGTGTTTGAAAAGCATAATTCTGTGTATAATCGATGGGGGTCTCCTGATTAAACTTTGGAACCAGCCAGTTATCTACACCACCCATATAATAGATCAGTTTATTATTCCCCAGCGATGTGCTGGCAGCAAAGCGGTTGGCCCAGATGAAGCTTCGGTGAATCCTGATGTAATGCCTGACATCGACTCCTAATACTATCAATTGCTGGTTACCCTTTTCTATCTGCTGATAATACTCTACAAACAACTTATACCTTGTTCCATCATAAAGGTTCAATCCTAATTTGCGTGTATTGTCGTAGATCAATTCTCCCTTCAGACCACCCCAATTGGTATAGATGGTTTGTCTTTTCAAGCTGACCACATCCGTTGAAAGCACCACAGTAGCATCATTTCTGTAGGAAGCCGTCCCCCGAACAGCAAATACAGGACTGAAAGGCCACTTCAAAACAAAATATGCTTCATGGGAATGATTTCTGATAATATCATAACCTGTCACATTTTCTACCGTAACCCTATGTAATACCACCTCCTTGTCAAGCCTGTGTTTCAGATTACTGTAGCTGAACAGGTATTCATTATTGATCAGGTTAATGTTAAGACGTACACCACCGACAATGCGATAATCTTCCAGTAGATCTGTCATCCCAACCTTGAACAGCGCATTGAAACCCGGGTTCAGGAAGATGGGTGCCCCTCCGCCGGCAAAAGGTTGGTAAGTCATGTTAATAAAATTGAAGTCGATCTGCGTAACAAATTCGTTCATGGTGTATTCTACCCTGTAGTTCAATTTTTTGGGAACAACAAACTTACGCGTGCTGTCACTTTCCAGTTTCCAGACCGGTTGGTCCTCTCCGGCCACATTTACGAATGCCTGTCGCTCGAATACATAATTATCGATATCAATCTCCTGATCCTGGCCATCTACCAGGGTATCACTTTCGTAAACGTTAAAAAACCTTTGTCGCAGTGGTTTGGGCTGTTCTTTCGGAGCAGGTTCCGGTGGGATTAGCCCGGGTTTTACTGCCGGACCTTTTAATTTCTTCATAAAAGCAGTATTCACAAGCTCTTCCCCTGCCGGCATTCCCGGTGAAATATCCTCCAGAAAAATCTTATACAGATGATCATCATATACCACCTGTGCCAGTTGCATGCTTAAAGGATTTACGTCATGGTACAGAATATTCCTGGTATAATTCGTTACAGGGACAGACTCTGTGAAATAACGGTAATGGATAGTAGTGTCAACGGCAATGATGGCACTATCAAAGCGTGCAACATATCGATTGTATATCCCATTTTCATCGCTCAGGTAGGTAAACAAGCCATCCGTATAGGGCATGGGATAACGTTCATTTGCAAAACGGGTGGTCGTCACTCGCCTGAGGACATTACTCCTGGTGTGATAATTGAAAGCAAAAAGATCATAGTTTAGCGGGATTATATCAGGGATTTCTGCCATCTTAGGCGGGAGAGTGTCAGAAACCCTGTTTGAGCTAAAAACAATCATCCGTCCGTTCTGTATAAACCGGGGATAAAGATCATCATAGATATCATTCGTAATCTGTTCGTGAGAGCCCGATGAGATATTAAAAAGGAATATGTCTGACTGCCCCCTCTGAACTGCTGATATCAACAACTTTCGGCCGTCAGGTGAATAGGAAAAATCCAGGATCTTTTCAAAATTATACAGGATAATCTTATTTAGTTTCCTGGTTTCAGTCGAGTAAAAAAACAAGTGAATTTCCCCTTTTCTTTCAACGACAAAAGTCAGAATATCTCCGGCCGGGTGCCAGTCGAGCAGCGGATAGCTGTAATCAGTTTTTTCATCAAGCTTATATCCTCCTCTCCAGAGACATTTTTTCTTTCCGCTTATCAGGCTCTTCAGGTATAACTTATACCTGCCCATATCATTGGTTACATAGGCAATAGAGTTACCATCAGGGCTAAGAGCAGGCCGGGAATAAACAAGGTTGTTCTTAACTTTACGCTGAACAACATTGCCGGGAAGGTAGCGGCCTGACTCATCAGAGCTGTACTTTTCCATATAATAGCGTTTCCATTCAAGGATCAGGTTGCTAAACGAAAGCCCGGCCACATAAAGAAAACCATTTTCCACACTCCTGGTAACCTTTGTCATATGCACCACATTGGGCACTGCTGAATTGCCAAAGTTATCAGCCACGAACTTCCAAAGTGAATGTCCTGCATCAATAGCATCGGTACCTGTCAGATGATTGAATTTATCATATCTGCCTGACAGTATACCATCGCGCACCCTGCTGTCTACATCAGTATTCCAGCCTTCCGACAACCATGCCATAAGGCCATCTTCATACCATTTGGGCATAGTATATAAAGTGTTGTTCTTTATCTGTGAACCAAGGCGCTGGCCAAACATCATCTGTTTAAAAATTATTGATGATATTCCTGCCCGTATCTGCTTTTCAAAGTCGGTGTGGGAGCCATCGAAATACAGAAAAACCTTTTTACCGATAATATGCGTGATTCCCCCGGTATTGTATTGTTCATCCTGCATCAGGCCAATGTTACTTTGCTTCAGGTCCGACATATTATTAAAGACGATAAATTGGATTTTATCATCAAGGGATGATTCCAGTTTCAGTTCGATCTCGGTAATATAGCTTTGCGCATAGCGGGCTGTGTATTGTGCCAGTTCCTGTCCGTTCCGGTAAAAATAAGTGTCGAACTTATCAAAACTGTAATAGGTCCAGAGAAAATCCTTGTACTGTACCCTGTTCTTCCCGAACGACAGCTGTGAACCATTGTAAAACTGTGCCCCGGCCTCCCGGGAAAAACAAAGCATCAGGAGCAACAATATACTGTAGCTGATAATCCGGTGATACTTTTTTCTTTTCACTATGACACGCTTCGATGGACTTGATTAAGTTGTGCTAATTTAGGGAATTTTCCGCGACAAGGTAACAATGACCGCCTGAAATCAAATATTGGTAACTTTGCCTGCTGAAAATTGTTAGTTTATAAACGTTGACAGTACCCGATTATTGACTGCAGTCATTATTATCCTGATAGAAATGATACAAATAAAAAAATTCGTTTTTAATCCTTTCCAGGTGAACACCTATGTGCTCTATGATGAAACAAAAGAATGTGTGATCATCGACCCGGGTTGTACCAATGATGTGGAATCTTTGGAACTCATGAATTTTATTAAGCAAAAAGACTTAAAACCGGTGAGGATGCTACTGACCCATACCCACATCGACCATGTAATAGGTGTTAATATGGTGGAGGAACTTCTGGGCATCAGTCCGGAGGCACACGAAGCAGGTATTGTATTCATTGACCATTCAATAAATACGGCGGCTACATTTGGGCTTGACCTTGACAAAAACCCTGAAGTTACCCGTTTTCTGACCGAAGGTGAAGAGGTTACTTTTGGTAATAGCCGGTTGGAAATACTATATACTCCAGGACATGCTGACGGCAGTATATGTTTTCTAAGCCGCGAGGATGGGTTTATTATCGTCGGGGATGTACTGTTTCAAATGAGTATTGGAAGAACTGATCTCCCGACAGGGGATTATGACCTGCTTAAAAGGAACATCTTTGAAAAATTATTTACGCTTCCGGATAATACTGTCGTTTATTCGGGTCATGGCCCGGAAACGAATATCGGTTTTGAAAAAAACAACAATCCCTTCCTATAGGATACTTAAGCATTGATTTTCAGGGCAAGCTGCTCAAGGTCGTAATCCATCATGCATCTGAAGTGCTTTTTAGGGCACTTTGCATATCCAATCTTACTGCAAGGGCGACACTTCAGGCCTTCAACTTCCATTATATGTGATCTTCCCTCCCCTGCCGGGAGATAAGGGTACATGCCGAATCCGGGAATTGTGCTTCCCCAGAAAGAAAAAATCTCTTTCTTAAAAGCGGCAGCAATATGCATCAGACCGGTGTCATTGGTAAGTACTTTCGAAGCCAGGCTAATGATAGAAGCAGACTGATTGATATTATAAAGACCACAAGTATTATAAACCTTATCCTGACATTGTTCCATAATATGTTCTGCTTTATTGTGATCTTCAGGGCCACCGAGTAATACAATAGGTTTCCGGATCATCTTGCATAGTTCAATGATCCTGTCTTCGGGTAACATTTTTGTGTTGTGCATGCCTCCAATCACCCATGCGACAAATCCTTCCCGGTGATTTACGGGCAAGTCATCAGTACTAAGCCTGTCTTCATCCGGAATAAAATAATCAAGGCCTTTCTGGTCATTATTAACGCCCAGTTCCTTAACAGCTTCGAAATAGCGATCGACGATGTGCCTGTCAGGAAGTTTATTGATCTTTAGATTGACGATCAGCCATTTCTCAAAATTGAGCTTGTTAAAGGTACCTGACGGTCGGCGCAAATTCATTTTCACCCTCACTGAGCGGAGGTTCTTGTGCAGGTCAACAACAAAATTAAAATCCAGCTTATTTAAAGACTTCATTACTGAACTTAAGTCGTCATTACAACTATGTATATGATCGATGTAATGGTTGGCCTTTAGAATGGGATAGAATTTTTCTTTCGTAAGAAAATGCAACTCCGCATCAGGAATTTGTTTCTTAATGCAGCGAATCACAGGCGTAGTCAGGACTATATCGCCAATAGAGCTAAAGCGTATGATGAGGATTTTTTTCAATAGCTGATGATTGTAGCATTCAAAAATAGTAAAAAAGCAGCTTGTAGCCTTAACCACCAAGATCCAGGCACAAAGAACACAGAGTTTTATGCATTTTGAAGATCGAAAAACAAAAATCAAAAATCCACCCAAAACTCAACATCCAAAACCCAACACCTTTTTGCTATTTTTGTCAAATGATTCTCATCGACACCCATACTCATTTGTATCTGAATGCCTTTGATGATGACCGGGATGCCATGGTTGAGCGGGCTATTGCAAGCGGGGTGAAGTATATGTTCCTGCCGAATATAGACAGTAGTTCAGTCAGGGGAATGCATACCTTATGTGAACGTTTCCCTGAGAACTGCTTTCCTATGATGGGGCTCCATCCCACATCCGTAAAAGATAATTTCAGGGAAGAACTGGTAAAGGTAGAAAAGGCGTTTGATGAGCATACTTATTATGGTGTTGGGGAAACGGGGATTGACCTTTACTGGGATAAAACGTATTATAGGGAGCAGGTGGAAGCCTTCAACAGGCAGATAGACCTTGCTCTTGAATATGGGCTCCCGCTGGTGATCCATGCCCGGGAATCATTTACGGAGATCTTCAGGGTGCTCGAGAACAGGGATATTAACGGCCTGCGTGGGGTTTTCCATTGTTTTACCGGCACTATGGAGGAAGCTGAACGTGCCATCAGGCTTGGGTTCATGCTGGGTATCGGTGGGGTACTCACCTATAAGAACTCAGGACTTGACAAAGTGGTTGCAGAACTTGGCATTAAGCATCTGATCCTGGAAACAGACGCCCCCTTTCTTCCACCTGTCCCTCACAGGGGCAAGCGAAATGAGAGTGCCTATGTAATACATGTGGCCGACAGGCTTTCTGAAGTATTGGGAAGGAGCACACAAGAAGTTGCAGAAGCAACCACCAGCAATGCATGCAAATTGTTTAACCTTAACATCTGACCATGGAAGAAAAGAGCAAAATACTGGTGATCTATACCGGTGGAACCATAGGCATGATCATGGACAAAGAAAGTGGAACACTGAAGCCACTCGATTTTGATCATATGTCACGGCTGATCCCGGAATTGAATGATTGTGACTACGAACTCGACTATATCTCTTTTGAACCAACGGTAGATTCCTCGAATATGGTTCCTGCCTTATGGGTTAAACTTGCCGGCATCATCGAAGAGAATTATGAAGCCTTTGATGGTTTTGTTGTACTTCATGGATCGGATACAATGTCGTATTCCGCTTCTGCACTCAGCTTTATGCTGGAGAACCTGAATAAGCCGGTCATCTTTACCGGTTCACAATTACCCCTTGGGGTGAACCGTACCGACGGAAAAGAAAACTTTATCACCTCTGTAGAGATCGCCTCCCATCATGAGGATGACACACCCAAAGTGCCTGAAGTATGTATATACTTTGAAAACCAGCTTTATAGAGCTAACAGGACTTTCAAATACAATGCAGAGAACTTCGATGCTTTCAGGTCGGTAAATTACCCTGTCCTGGCTGATGTGGGCGTTTACATTAAATATGACAGTAATGCTATTCGAAAACCGAATTTCAAGAAATTAAAAGTTCATAAGCAATTAGATACTTCGGTAGCTATACTTAAGCTTTTCCCCGGTATCCCGGATAAGGTTGTCAGCAGTATTCTTGGCATTGAGGGATTGAAGGCCGTTATACTTGAAACTTACGGAACGGGGAACACACATACTGATGAATCTTTTATCAAGATCCTCAGGGATGCCGTTGACACTGGCATATTTATTTTGAATGTTACACAATGCAAAGGAGGCGCCGTTGAGCATGGGAAATACCAGGCCAGTGTACCTCTTTCAAAAGCCGGTGTGGTAAGTGGCCTTGACATGAC
>JAGLYE010000037.1 GCA_023132505.1 Bacteroidales bacterium
GCCTGCAGCAGCCAGTTCCTTTCCAGACGGTTTAAATATACACCGGCTATTTTTGCCTTCTCATCGTTTTTATTGGTTTCTTTTTCTACTATAGAGGCCATGATTACCACCTCAGGACGACTCATATCCAGGGCCGTAGCTTTTCCATCCCTGCTGCCATCCCAAAACAAGCGGTACTCCCTGTGCATGCGATCCATAAACTGCTCTGCACTTGTGTTCCAGTAAAACTCGTAAGTGTTTGGAATAAAGAGTGCAAGGGCTGTTTCTGTTCCCAATCCCAACGAGGCCTGGTAAACAGAATCGTTCATTAGTTTTATCAAAGCTGAAGAGTCGGCTTCAATCTGCTTTCCAACATTTTTTGCAAGTTGTTGTTTTGTCCTGATATTGTTGAAGATCACCTGTACCGGTGTTTGTTTGCCCAGCCTGAGCATATTGATCAGCTCATCATTGCTCATCCCGTCTTTGATAAGATAATGCCCGGGTTTGATCAGCTCAGGATATTTTTTACGTTTAGCAAGCCATTCAAAAGTGCTGCGGTTCTCAATGACACCCTTACTGTAAAGGCTTTGTTTTACTTCTTCAAAAGTAGCATCACCGGGGATGTAGAGCGATACGGCTTTCCCCTCCGGGCTCCAAACGTTATCTGAATAGATCACCTGGTATAAAAAGTATCCTGCAACCAGGGACGCAATGATAATCAGGAAAAGGAACCAGAGAAGAAACCTCATCCATCTCGGACGCTTTCTTTTCCTGCGTGATCCATATTTTGAGTGATAGTATTCCATTTGATTTTCAGGAATTATTATTGATCAATTGAAGCAGGTATTCATCGGCCCAGGCATTTTCATGCCTCAGCCATTCCCTTTTTACTCCAATAACGGAAAATTGTTTCTTTTTGAACAGTTCCAGGCTGGCAGTATTGCCGGCAATGACATTGGAATAGAGCTGATGCAGTTTCAAGCGGTTGAAGGCATAGTCGATTATCAGGTCTAATGCTTCTGAGGCATATCCGTTCCCCCTTTCCTTTTTAACTATCATGACTCCGATGCCTGCCCGCTGGTTGACCGGGTCGAAGTCGAACAGGTCGATGCAGCCAATGGTCCTGACAGGATCTTCCTTATGAATGTCGATCATGAGCCGGAGTTGTTTTGTAGTGAAGATATCGTCAACGGTATTCATCACATATTGCTCGAGCGCAAAGCGCGAAAAAGGTGTGAGGGTATTGCTGAGATGCCAGATAGTGGTATCGTTTTCCCACTGATAAAGGACATCAATATCATTGGGTTCCAAAGCTCTGAGTTGTATGTTTTTTGATCGCATGATTCTTAAATATCTATATTTCCTGAAAATACATATGCCACCGGTCCCTGCAGGTACACATGCTCGAAGTGATTGCCATTTTTGTTGAATGATACCTCCAGCATTCCTCCGCGGGCTTTCACCTTCACGGGACCATCCAGTCCATTTTTAATTGCCCATCCAATGGCGGCAGCTGTCACGCCAGTCCCGCAGGACAAGGTTTCCGCTTCCACCCCCCTTTCATAGGTTCGGATATGCAAAAAGTCATCCGAGCCTTCTATGAAATCCACGTTTGTTCCGCCGGGACTGAACATTGGGGAATTCCTGAGCTTCCTGCCTTCATAGTTAATATCTATATTGTCAATATCTTCACGTATTTGAATAAAGTGTGGGGAACCCGTATCAAGGAAGATGCCTTCTTCATTCCAGCTTGAAGCTTTAACATCTGCCATTTGCAAACTTACTTCATACAAATTGCCGGTCTGTGACAGTATGTTTGCCCTGTGCATTCCGTCAACTGCCTCAAAAGTGGCTTCCTTCCTGATCACGCCAAGCCTTTGGGCAAATGCAGTGATACATCTCCCTCCATTTCCGCACATGCTTGATTCATGCCCGTCGGCGTTGAAATATCGCATCGAAAAATCATTTTTTGCAGAAGTGCCCAGCATAATCAGTCCATCCGCACCTATCCCGAACCGCCTTTCGCACAATTGTGCGATAATGTCAGGACTCTGGGGAATGGTCTGGCCCCTGATGTCGATCATGATGAAATCATTGCCGGTCCCGTGATATTTTTCAAATTCGATCCGCATGATGCTTGATGCTTATAATTACATAACAAATATATGAATAAAAGCTTATTTTCCTGCATCAACATCTGAAACACGATTAACAAAATTTAACAGACTGCCCACAGACGATAATGGAAAGGTTTTTCGTTGAGAAAATACAGGCTTTTAAAATTTAATCTGAAGATGATATCAATTATGATAAAAATAATGCCATGAAGAAGTTTTTAGCCTTTTTGATCATATTTGTCATGGGGGGAGTGGTGTTCTACGCTATCAGCTTATTGACTGCGGTGAATGGACATGCGGTAAATTCAAAGTCAGCACTGGAATCTGCACTCTCAGAGAATGATGAGCTTGTTAAAATTTCAGGGATTTATCCTGATGGCATGCTGTTGACTTTCGAATTCGGATTATAATTTAGACTATTTTTAAATTATTAACAATTTTTTTGCAAAATACTCCGTTAAAGATTTTTATAAAAGGCTTTAATTTTGTACCTTTGCATGTTTCCCATCGAGATGATTAAATATATTGTCGGGGATATCAGATATTGAGGCAGAAGAATATGAGACAATTAAAAATCACAAAATCTATAACCAACCGCGAAACAGCTTCTCTGGATAAGTACTTGCAGGATATAGGAAAAGAAGAGCTGATAACAGCAGATGAAGAAGTTGAACTCGCCAAAAAGATCAAGGCCGGAGACCAGCTGGCACTGGAAAAAATGACAAAGGCCAATCTGCGCTTTGTGGTTTCTGTTGCCAAGCAATACCAAAACCAGGGGCTCAGCTTGCCGGATCTTATCAATGAAGGAAATCTGGGGCTTATCAAAGCAGCAAAACGCTTTGATGAAACAAGGGGATTTAAATTCATCTCCTATGCAGTATGGTGGATCCGTCAATCTATCCTCCAGGCACTTGCTGAACAGTCGAGGCTTGTCAGGCTTCCGCTGAACCAGGTAGGATCCCTCAATAAGATCAAGAAAGCAACCTCACGGCTCGAACAAATATTTGAAAGGGCACCCTCGGTTGATGAGATCGCTGAATTGATGGAGTTGCCGGAATATAAGGTGGATAAAGCCATGAAGATCACCACGCGCTATGTTTCGGTCGATGCCCCCCTTAGCCAGGAAGAAGACACCAAGTTCCTGGATGTGTTCATCAGTGATGATGTTCCTAAGACGGATAGTGACCTGATGCGTGAATCACTGAACCATGAAATCCAACGTTCGCTGGCAACCCTTACCGATAAAGAAAGGGATGTGATCAATCTTTATTATGGTATCGGCATGGCCCACGGGCTTACACTTGAAGAGATCGGTGCCAAATTTGACCTCACGAGGGAGCGGGTACGGCAAATCAAGGAGAAAGCCATCAGGCGCCTTAAACATACTTCAAGAAGTAAACTCCTGAAAGCATATCTTGGCGAATAAGAAAAAAATGTCGATATAAAAGGGATGGCAAAAATTATTTTGTTATCCTTTTTTTTTTATACTTTTGAGTTCCAAAGAAGTCAGGTATTAAAGAGTGCTTAACCTGATAATTTCATGAACCTTCAGTAAACATCTTGATTATGGGATTAAACCGTTTTGAATCATCGTTGAAAAGCTGGATCAATGATGAAAAAGTTGCTTTGGAATTTGTTAGCCTTTTGGGGATGCTTTTTCTCGACAAAAACGTGGAGCTGGTCCTTCTCAGGAATCAGCTGATCGACAGAAGTGCCAGTGTTGTGCTTTATAAGCACTCATATGCTACTAATGTGGTTGGCCGTACACTGGATATCCGTGATTCACTATTGCTTGCCAAGGCAATCGGTGAGGTGGATATTACAGATGCAAGGTTGGATATCGGTAAACTCAATAAAGAGTGGATCGAAGAGAAAAACAAATACCCCGATGCAAAAGCGTTTATCGAGGATAAACTGAAAGAGGGTATTGGCAAAGGACCGGCTTACCATGAGCCCAGAGATGTAATCCTTTTTGGTTTTGGCAGGATCGGAAGGTTGCTGCTCAGGGAACTTATCATCCAGGGGAATGGTAGCCAGCTCAGGGTACGTGCTGTTGTGACACGTAAGGTAAACGATGAAGATATTGCCAAACGTGCATCACTGATCAGGCATGATTCCATTCACGGCCCTTTCAGGGGCAATGTAATCGAGGATTTTGAGAATAAATGTATCGATGTAAATGGTAATATTGTTAAAATGATAGAAGGCAGCAATCCCGAAGATATCGACTATGAAGCCGAGGGGATAAAAAACGCCTTACTTATTGATAATACCGGCATTTTTAAGGACAGGGAAGGATTAAGCAGGCACCTGAAGTCGAAGGGGGTGAGCCAGGTGATCCTTACCGCCCCTGCCAAGGGTGATATCCCGAATATTGTATATGGCATTAATAACCAAGGTCTTGATTTGGTGAACGAGAAGATCTTTTCAGCAGCATCCTGTACCACCAATGCCATTGTACCTACTCTGTATGTGCTGGAAAACAAGTTTGGTATTGAGAAGGGACATATCGAATCAATACATGCCTTTACTAATGATCAGAACCTGACCGATAACTATCATAAGAAGCCTCGGCGCGGACGTTCTGCACCTATGAATATGGTGATTACTTCCACAGGGGCAGGATCGGCGGCCGCCAAGGCTATCCCGTCACTCAAAGGAAAACTTACTGCCAATGCAGTCAGGGTACCAACTCCAAATGTTTCCCTTGCCTTGTTGTCGCTGACTGTAAAGAATAAAACAACAAAAGAGGAAGTCGATTCGGTTATGAAGAATGCCGCACTTTCTGGCAAACTGGTGGAGCAAATCCGCTATTCTTCTTCAAACGAATCGGTTTCTACCGACTTTATCGGCGATCCTGTTGCCGGGATCTATGATGCTCCATCTACCCAGGTGTCAGCTGATGGGAAAAACCTTGTGATATATCTTTGGTATGATAATGAGTTTGGCTATACTATTCAGGTGATCAGGCTTGCCAAACATGTAGCAGGCGTGAAAAGGTTCAGGTACTATTAAACCAAATAAAATTGCATGTAACAGGGCAATTCGGAATGGGTTGCCCTGTTTTAATTAAATAAAAACACTCAGATAATATTTTAAGCATGTCTCAAACAAAGTATATTTTCGTTACCGGCGGCGTAACCTCATCTTTGGGAAAAGGGATCATCACCGCTTCCATAGCAAAATTATTGCAGGCCAGGGGCTTTTCTACAACAACCCAAAAGATCGACCCTTACATCAATGTAGACCCCGGCACATTGAATCCCTATGAGCACGGGGAGTGTTATGTTACGGAAGATGGTGCTGAAACCGACCTGGACCTGGGTCATTACGAACGCTTCTCCAATGTGCATACCTCCCAGGCAAACAATGTAACCACGGGACGTATTTATCAAACCGTTATCAATAAAGAGAGACATGGCGATTACCTGGGAAAGACAGTGCAGGTCATTCCCCATATTACAGATGAGATCAAACGTTCATTCAGGGTGTTGGGTGAAACCGGGGATTATGACTTTGTTATCACGGAGGTTGGCGGAACAGTAGGGGATATCGAATCACTTCCTTATGTTGAGGCCATTCGTCAGATGCGTTTTGAACTTGGCAACAGCTGTGTGGTGGTTCACCTTACCCTGGTGATTTATCTTGCTGCAGCAGAAGAGCTAAAGACAAAACCCACTCAACATTCCGTGAAAACCATGCTTGAAGCCGGAGTGCAACCTGATATCATTGTTTGCAGATCTGAAAAGCACCTTGGAGAGAATATCCGTCAAAAAATATCCCTGTTCTGCAACGTTCCGATATCCTCGGTGAAGGAGTCGATCGATGCGGAGAGTATCTATGATGTCCCCCTGCTCATGCGGGATGAGAAGCTTGATGAAGAGATCCTTAAAAAGACGGACATGCCCCTGGCAAATTTTCCGGACCTTACCAACTGGGAGCGCTTTCTTAAAAAACTAAAGAACCCAAAGGGGACAGTCGATATAGGACTTATAGGAAAGTATGTTGAGTTGAAAGATGCCTATAAATCCATTCTTGAATCCTTTATACATGCCAGCGCTGAAAACGAATACGAAGTAAAAGTAAAAACCATTCATTCAGAAACCATCACCGATGATAATGCTGCCGATCTCCTGGGCGGATTGAGTGGGGTCCTCGTGGCACCGGGCTTCGGACAACGTGGTATTGACGGTAAGATATCGGCTATACGCTGGGCCAGGGAAAACAAGGTGCCATTTTTTGGTATTTGCCTGGGCATGCAATGTGCCGTGGTGGAATTTGGCCGCAATGTACTGGGTTTTGAAGATGCACACTCAACGGAATTTAACCCGGAAACACCTTACCCTGTCATTGATCTGATGGAAGATCAGAAAAAGATTGATGATAAGGGTGGCACTATGCGTCTTGGTGCTTATCCCTGCAGAATTGAAAAGAGCAGCAAGGTATATAAAATATATGGAGAAGAAGATATTCGTGAGCGCCACCGTCATCGCTATGAATTTAATAACAAATACACTAAGGATTTCCAGGATGCAGGTATGCTGCCTGCAGGTATTAATCCGGAGGAAAACCTGGTTGAGATGATCGAGATAACTGATCATCCCTGGTTTATCGGGGTCCAATTCCATCCCGAGTATAAAAGTACGGTTGCCAGGCCGCATCCGCTTTTCGTAAGCTTTGTGGAAGCCTGTATCAAACATAGTAAATCATCAGAATAAGAAAATTAAGCATAAACACGTACCGGCAAATAAAGTATATTTGCCGGGCATAATAAAAAATTGCTACATGAACAGGAATACGATTATAGGGCTGGTATTGATCCTGGGATTATTCATCCTCTGGGGTCAATTCATGCCAAAGGAGGAGATAGAGACAGCGACAACGACAGAGGAGCAGACTGATGATAAAACAAAGCAGGCAAAGGAGTCTCCTGAACCAAATGTAAAAAATAATAAGCCAGATGAGCAGGTACTAATCACCGGTTTTGAACAAAGCACTCCTCAGGATAGTAAATCTGAATACCAACAATTGCGTAAGCAATTTGGTGTGTTTGTTCATTCAAGTCAAGGGGATGAAGAGTTTATTACAGTTGAGAACGAGGTGATGAAGATGCGTTTTACAACCAAAGGTGGACGTGTTTACTCAGTGGAGCTTAAAGACTATAGAACTTATGATACTTCTCAGCCGGTAATCCTTTTTGATTCTGATTCTACCAGGTTCGGATATATCTTTAATTCGATATATCCAGTGCTTCTTGATACAATATGGACTCATCAGGAAGTCCAAATAAACACCAATGATTTTTATTTCCAGTCTATATTACCTGAAGCATATTCAGGATCAAATTCTATCATAGTCAGCAAGGATGATTCCTTAACGTTTAAGTTCAGGCTATATCCGGATGCCTCAAACAATAAAATTAATAGCGATAAATATTTAGAGTTTGTTTATACGGTTTATGGAAATCAATATATGATTGATTATTCATTAAATCTTAAAGATCTTAAGGGTGCAGTTTCCCCATTGATTGGTGATGTTTTTAAACTTGATTGGAAAGCTCATCTCAGACAGCAGGAAAGGACCCAGGATCGTTTGAATGGGACAACAATACAGTATAGAGAAGATTATGAATCCAAAAGTGAATATGATTACCTTTCTGAAAATAGTGATGATAGCTTAACAATCATCAATGGACGGTTGCGATGGGTGTCTATGAAGCAAAGGTTTTTTGCGACGACATTGATTTCCCGCAATAGCTTCTTGAAAAAACCAACTTTAATTCAATATTTTGAGAAGGCACCAAGTGATACCAACTATCTTCAAACAATGAAGGTTGATTTGGAAATTCCAATCAATAATGTTGACAACAGCTCTTCTCAGTTCAGTTTTTATTTCGGCCCGCTAAAATATAAAACCCTCCGGTCTTATGACTTAGGATTGGAAAGGCAAATACCACTTGGCTGGTCATTCCCGTATATATTATCATGGATTAACAGGTTTGCCGTTATTCCGGTATTTGACTGGCTCGGTGGCTACGGTTGGAATTACGGTATTGTGATCCTGTTGCTTACCATCATGCTCAAGATCGTTCTGTTTCCGATTGCTTACAAGACTTATCGCTCAACCGCCAAAATGAGGGTGTTGAAGCCGGAAATTGATGAGATCTCGAAGAAGTTCCCGAAGAAAGAAGATTCCATGAAGAAGCAGCAGGCGACCATGGCCCTGTATAAGAAGGCCGGGGTGAACCCCATGGCGGGATGTGTGCCTATGCTCTTGCAATTCCCGATCCTGATCGCCTTGTTCAGGTTCTTTCCTTCATCCATAGAGTTGCGGCAGCAATCATTCCTATGGGCACATGACCTTTCGAGCTATGACTCGATAGCTAGGCTGCCATTCGAAATCCCGTTTTATGGTGACCATGTGAGTTTGTTTACCCTGCTGATGACTGTATCTACAATCATTTACACCTGGATGAATAACCAGATGATGAGTAGCAGCCAGCAAATGCCCGGCATGAAAACCATGATGTACCTGATGCCAATTATGTTCCTGGGGATATTCAATAACTATGCTTCCGGATTAAGTTATTATTATTTCCTGGCTAACATTATTACATTCGGACAGATGTTCGTCATCCGCCGCACCATTAATGAGGATAAGATCTATAAAAAACTTCAGGAACATAAAAAGAAGCCTAAAAAGCAATCAGGTTTCCAGAAGCGGCTGGACGAAGCGGCAAAGAAGCGGAATAAACCGCACGGGAAGAAGAAGTAAAGACCATATACATAATATGCAGTTATGAGGAAAAAACCACGGCTAAGTTTCTGGCAGATATGGAACATGAGTTTCGGTTTCCTCGGGATACAGTTTGGCTTTGCTTTGCAAAATGCCAACGTCAGCAGGATATTTCAAACACTTGGTGCAGATATCGACAGCCTGTCCATTTTATGGATAGCCGCCCCGGTAACCGGATTGCTTGTACAACCAATCATCGGACATTATAGCGATAATACCTGGACTAAACTTGGCCGACGGAGGCCTTATTTCCTGTTTGGAGCCTTGTTTGCCTCCATTGCATTGTTGCTGATGCCAAATTCCCCTGTTCTCTGGATTGCTGTCGGGATGCTGTGGATTATGGATGCTTCCATTAATATTTCTATGGAGCCGTTCCGCGCATTTGTGGGCGATATGCTACCTGATGATCAGCGAACCAAAGGCTTCGCCATGCAAAGTTTCTTTATAGGAACAGGTGCTGTCATTGCCAGTGCTTTACCCTGGATGATGGCTAATTGGTTTGGGATTGAAAATACCGCTCCTGAAGGGCAAATACCCCCTTCTGTAAAATTTTCATTCTATATTGGAGCTGCGATATTTCTCCTTGCTGTTCTTTGGACAGTAATTCGCACAAAAGAATATTCTCCTGAAGAACTTGCCTCATTTGATGAAGAAAAAGTAAACAATACATCTAATGATGATGTTGAATCAGTTTCGCCCGAAGGAAATTATAAATCCAGGGGGAAGAAACAAATAATCAGTGGTGTAATCTGGTTAGTTCTGGGGGCTGCATTTGCTACTTGGTTTTATTTCGCGGGAATAGAAAAGGAACCATATGTTTTGGCATTTGGCTTATTAGGTTTGGGAGTTATTATGATCATTTCCGGCTTATTTCAGAGTCAGGGAAAGACTAGCATGGCAATGGTGGTCATTGTGAATGATATTATGTCGATGCCTAAAACCATGCTTCAATTGGCTCTGGTCCAGTTTTTCTCCTGGTTTGCCTTATTTGCGATGTGGATATACACAACTCCGGCTATTACTCAGTATATATACGGTACAACTGATACAAGCTCACAAGCATATAATGATGGGGCCGACTGGGTTACAATATTGTTTGCCGCCTATAATGGAGTTGCGGCTATAGTGGCATGGTTGCTTTCTCCAATGGCAAAAGTTACTAATAGAAAGATTACTCACATGATTTGCTTGTTCGTAGGCGGATTAGGGCTAATATCGATTTTTTACATCCAGGATAAAAACCTGTTATTGCTGTCAATGGTAGGTATTGGTTTTGCCTGGGCGAGTATCCTTTCAATTCCTTATGCCATTCTGACAAATGCTCTTCCATCAAATAAAATGGGAGTTTATATGGGTATCTTCAATTTCTTTATCGTGATACCTCAAATTATTGCAGCAGCAATTTTGGGTTTTTTCCTGAAATCTTTCTTTGCTAACGAAGCCATCTATGCGATGATCATCGGGGGTGTTTCCATGCTAATCGCCGGGATATTGATCATGTTTGTTAAGGACAGGGGGAATTAAAGTTCGAAGTTCGGAGTTCGGAGTTCGAAGTTATCCAG